>CAYYOI010000020.1:0-23860 GCA_964473285.1 uncultured Methanosarcinales archaeon
TTTGCTAACTTTCCTTAGGCTGGAAGCCTAAAGCAGATTTTTTAGAAAAACTCAACGATATGCAAATCTTTTTAAATCAATCCACATCATTGCATGGAATGTATAAATTCAGGAGCATACTGGGCTGGATAGCTATTGATGGTGATATAAGGTTCGTAGAAAAAGAGCCTGATTCAGAAGAGTTGCCTGTGAAGGAATACAAAAGAGTGCTTTCTTTTCTCAGGTCTTATCCAGAAAAACTTCATGAGGCAAACCTTGTTGAGACAAAAAGGGATATAAAGGCTTCTGTGGGTGATGATCTCCTGGTTATCCAGTGCATAAGGTCAATAGAAGACCTGACACGGGTCTCCAACGGGCTTGTCAGCCGCCTGCGTGAATGGTATGAGTTGTATAATCCTGAGTTCTCCAAGAGGGTTGATTCCCACGAGGCTTTTGTTAAAGATATCCTTGAATCAGAGCGGGATGAGTTGCTTTCAAGGTTTGGAATCACTGAGACAATGGGTGCGGATCTTCCTGAGGATGATATAAGTATCATGATGAGTCTTGCAGGGCGCATAAAAGGTCTTTATGAGGAAAGAATCGTTTTGGAAAAGTATATCCAGGGAAAGATGAATGCTTTGTGCCCTAATGTGCTTACACTTACAGGACCCCATATCGGTGCAAAACTACTGGAACTTGCAGGTTCATTGAAGCACCTCTCAGAACTTCCTGCATCAACTGTGCAGTTGCTTGGTGCTGAGAAGGCCTTGTTTCGGCATATCAGGCAGGGAAGCAAGTGTCCGAAATACGGTGTGCTGTTACAGCATCAGTTCGTGGCTTCAGCAGAACACAAGGGAAAGGCGGCAAGAGCGCTTGCTGATAAGATATCCATCGCTTCAAAGGTTGATTACTTTGGAGGAGAGTTCATAGGAGACAAGCTGAAAGAGAAGCTTGAGAAAAGGTTCAAATGAGGCAGGCAAAGATATTCGAGGTATTTGAAGAGGGCAAGAAGCTCTTTACGAAAAATCTTGTAAAGGGACATCCGGTTTATGGTGAAGACATAGTCATGCGTGATGGTGAATACCGTGAGTGGAACCCTAAGCGAAGCAAGCTTGGTGCAGCGATCAAGAAAGGTGCTGGAAACCTGGGAATCCGCAAGGGAAGTTATGTGCTTTATCTTGGAGCAGCGAGTGGAACCACTGCAAGCCATGTTTCTGATATGGTGGGAAAGGGGGGGTTTGTGTTCGGTCTTGATTTTTCTGCAAGGGTTGTGCGTGACCTGGTTTTTGTTTCTGAGGTGAGAAAGAATCTTGCGCCTCTTCTTGGTGATGCGAGGCAACCTTTAAGTTATGCAGGGCGTGTATGCGAAGTGGATGTAGTATTTCAGGATATAGCGCAGTATGACCAGGCTGAGATATTCATGAAGAATTGCGAGCTTTACCTGAAGAAAGGAGGGTTTGGCCTGCTTGCAGTGAAGTCACGAAGCATTGATATCTCAAAGAAACCCAAGGTAGTGTACAGGGATGTGAGGGCCAAGCTAGAGAAAAAGATGACAATAGTTGACTTTCGTGAGCTGGACCCTTTTGAGAAGGATCATTGCATGTTCATCTGCAAGTTCAAATGATTGTCCTGCACATACGGGATGTTTTGTTCTAGTGCAAGTTGAGCTTTCTGGAGTTCTTTTCCTATATAGAGGTAATGGCTTTTTTGTGAGAGAAGATCCTCTTGTGCGATCTTTTCTATCAATTCTTCTGCGCATCCTTTGAGGGCTCTTATTGTAGTGCCTTCAAGTGACTGGAGGGTGAGATGTATCCTGTCCCTGACCTGGATTATGACGTTGCCACGGGGGTCATAAGTTCTAGTGATTGGTGGCCTTATATGCCTTGCTTCCTCATAGTCATGCTCATATATATGGGCTGAATTCGAGACTATGGTGAGGGTGCCTGTTTCTTTTTTGATTGCATCGGCAATATGTTTCATCAGGCCAGTGAGTGCGTAGGCGTTTGCTTTGGCACCTTTCATCATATCATGGGACCTGAAGAATGCGGTGAGGTGTAACTTCTCATCGCATAAGAAATGCAGGTATCCCAGGCAGGGAGGGGAGTTGCTGGAGTTGTCTTTTGAGGGGTCATGGGTTGTTGCAGCTGCTCTCCTGCTGATTGGTGATTCTTTGAGCTTGTCTATTATTTGTTGTACCTGGTCTGTTCCCTTGAAATTCCTCAGCCTTTGGCCGTAGGTGTAGCTTATTCCTGGGGGACAATGTGGGTCAAGGAGTTGTGATGTGTATGCTTCAATCTCTTTTGAATCATGTGTTGTAGGTTCTTCTATCACCCATGTTACTGCCAGTAGCTCTTTTTGTTTTGTCTTATACTCTGTCTCTTTCTCTGTACCGTAGCGCATGATCTTATTGACTATCTCTTGATGGGCCTGTTCTATTGTTTGTGCTCGGATGAGGAAACCATGCTTCTCAGAAGGGTATGTCTCTTTTTTTGGTGGGGTAAATGATATGTTGATTGCTTTCCTGTCTTTTGGGGTAACAGGGCTTTTTTGGAGGGAGATATGAACATGTTTTCTTAGGTAATCTATCATTTCTGCTGTTATCTCTTTTGGAAGGACTATGTCAGTCCCGGGTATGTGATTTTTTGCAAGGCCTTTTTTCCAGAGAATGAGAAGGCTTTCCCAGCCTTTCCTGCCGATAGGGGTCCTTGAGAGGGGATCATCGGGGCTGATGATTACTTGCTTTATGGACGGTGTTTTACCCAGGGTCTGGATAAGATAGGGTATGCCACTGGGGCTGTAAAGGGTTCCTGCCATCTGATATTCGCTTGTGTCAATCTTTGCAGGGTCTGTCCAGCAGGTGCAAAGGGCTATTCCATTTTGTTTTCTGAGCATGAGGATTTTTGATATTGTGAAATATAATATTCCTGTTTAGGACTTGAAGGGTTCTTTTCTGGTGGTTGAGGACTAGAGGGGTACATAGATTTATAAAATCTGTAAGGAATGCTTTAGTCAATGCAGGACTTTAGCATAATAGGAATGGGAATGTACAGTTCGCAAATAATAAACCTACTCCTGGCAGGAGATCTCATGGCGGTAAAGGAGATCTATGAAAAGACAAAGATCCCCAAGAACAAGATATATGAATCGCTTGAAAAACTGCAGCAGGAAGGGATAGTGGGTTGTGAAGAAGGAAAGCCAAAGAAGTATTTCATCGTTAATGAAGGCCTCATATGGGACAGGGTATCTAAGAAGGAAGAGGAACTTGATTCCCTGCGCAGGTCACTGGAGGATGTGCGAAAGAAAAGAGAAAAGCTTAACCCTAGCGTTTTTTCTGTGATTGATGGTTCTGATGAGATGCATAAGCTTATTGAGTACAGCAACATGTCAATAAAGCATGAGATACTTTCATGTTCCAACCTGAAGAAAATGTATTATGGTTGTTATAGAACCCTTAAGGATGCGATAGAGAGAGGGGTTCGTGTCAGGTTTATAGCGCCTGCGGATGCAAAAAAATCAGTGTTGAAAGCATATGTTGATATTGGGGTAGAGGTCCGCATCTACCAGGCATCTGAGTTGTTCCCTAAGATAGGGCTCCTGGATTATAAATATACGCGTGTTACTATCTCAGATCCGGATGTGAAGAACAAGAAGCATGAGAAGACAATCTGGGCTAACAGTCGCATCCTCTATAATATTGTGAAGAATCATTTTGATAAGATCTGGGATGAGTCAGTCCCCTTTTGATTTCTAGGATTGAGGAATAAAGGGTATATAGTCAGTAATCTGGCTTGGTGTAAATATCCTTCCGGAACATATCCAAGCCTTTTGTTTTGTAATCCAAAGGTGATGTACATCGTCGAAAATTTCTCAACTGTTGACTTATGTTAAAAGACTTAATATTGTCTTCAAAGATAGAGGGTTTTTAGATTACGAAATGGAGTATGAAACTGAATGATTACTATCTAGTTATATTCATTTCGAGTCTCTAATTTAGTTTCTTCTTCTTTAAATTATTCATTAATCTTTGAACTCTTAATCCCTGTAACTCAAGTAGTTTATTATTGTCTTTATGGATTTCTTTATGACAATCTTTGCAGAGGGGGATGATATTCTCATATTCTGTTCCTCCACCATAAGATCGGGGAAGAATATGGTGCAATTCAATGTGTGTTGGTGAACTACATAAATAACAAGCTTTCTTCATTTTTGAAAATAGCGATTCTTTCTCTTTTCGGCTTAATTTCTTTCGATGTAATCTGGAACCCTTCTGGGATAATAAATTAATGAAGCCACCATCCTTTACAGTACTTATGTATCTTTGAGGGTCTTCAAATGATGGAAAATATTTTTGGACTATATTTTTATGAAGAATTACTTTTCCAGCCCCTTTTTTAATCCATGAAACCAATGACTTGATATCATATACGATAAAGTTATATCCCAATTTCTCTAGCTCTTTTGGATGAGTAATTTTCCTATATCTTGCTTTTCTTAATTCACATTTGGTTTCAAAACCACACCATAAAGAGTCATAACTATATTTCTTATCCTTGAAATTGATTTCAGCTAGCAGAAACAAATTATTAGTTTTTAGTAGTTGCTTTACCTCCTTAGAATACTGGTTTTTAATGCTCATATTCTAATGGATATATAAATTACTATTTAATTATATGGAAGAATTTGTGTTTTCTTTAATCACAATTTGCCGAAATCCAAGACAACTTTTATAAAATATAAAGAGACTTCAGAACCTGAGAAGCAAGAATTTAAGGGTTTGAGATGCTCAAAGACTAAGGTATTTGGCATGTTAGATCCTAAGGCTCAAACAGTCCAGAATGTAAAGTGACCGGTTTAAAAAAGCAGGGTCGTCTTTTGTGTGAGCCATGGAAGACGACTCTGGGGCTAATATCGCCGACATTTGGGCACACAGTACTTTTAACTAAGGAGTAACAACAAATGAAGAAACATTTATAAATTAGAGTTTGTTTCTACTAGTAAGTGATAATATGAAAGAGCTGTTATTCATTCCATTTATTGGTGTATTTGTCCTTGGTGTAGGTGTACAGTTGGAATCCATTGCTGAGGAATCAAGTGATAAGGCAATCCGTTATGCAGGACAGATGAGCGATGCCATGGACTGTGCCATGCTTGGGCGCCATATAAGTGATTGCTCTCCTGAATTGACGGATACCAGCTTTAGTCCAGAAATCGAGAAAACACAGAGAGTTCTTGAAAATATAAGTCGGCAAGGTAATCAGAGCATTAATACGAGTGATGGGGTCATTTCATATCAAGCTTATTCTTGATGTCATTGAGCTGCTTGTTTGTCTCTTCAATACCTTTTGAGAGATTTTCACGTTTCTTATCATTATCAACATCTGGCCTATCTGAGGAGGTATGTTTAGTAGTTTGTTGTTTAGTGGTTGTTGCTTTAGGTTGAGGTGTTATCTTTGCTTCAGTCTTTTCTTTTAGTGAATCTATCTCATTCTCCATCTTCTGGAGATCCTTTCTTTCCTTTTTCCTTTTGAACTGGAGCACTTCAACCGGAAGGACAAGGAAAATTATGACTATCCCAAGGGCAATAAGGCCTCCGATCTCGATAAATCGGAGTGAGCCTGTGGTAAAATCAGAGGAGACAACGTTGGAGAGTATGACTGTCTTCATTGTTGAGCTTTCAGGGATGCCGTATACAAGGGGAAATGTGTTTAGCACGTTTATCTTATCTGTGACATAACTTACTTCCCAGGTATCACCTCTCTTTATCTTGTCTACTTTCCAAATTCCTTTCTCATGGAACTGTTTTGTTATTTCCTTGAATTCGCTGTCTTTTTCCAGGAGCTCATTCATCACCAACTGGGTGATATCACTTTCACCCATGTTCTGGAGCTTTATGGTGACACGTACCTGGTCATCGTTCAGGAATTTTATGCCTTTCTGGATGAATAGTTTCTTTTCTGGAACATACATCCTGACAAAGGAGATAGGCTGGGAATAGATCGTTCCGTTCTTGTAGTGGACTTCTGCAGAATTGAAATAATCCACACCAAGAGAATCATTGTCAGTATATCTTAATTTATAGGATATACGGCGGGTCTCCTGGGAATTAAGGGACACATTGTCCCAGGTCAGTTCCCTTCCGTCCTGTTTTCCTTTGGTCTCGATCACTCTAAAGCCGTCCGGGATTGTATCTTTTACTTCTGACTTGATCTTTTTTGGATTGAAGTTATTGACAAGAAGGGTCACATCAATTGTTTCGCCGGGATTGACCAGTTTTTTTGATACTTTCTTGCGAACAAAGAGTCGGTCTTTCATGAATTCCAATGTGGATGCGTTCTCAGTGACATTTGTCTGGTTCTCTTCTGGCTTGAACAACTCATCCTGATCAAGGTAGGTAATGTTTAGGTCTTCATCAAAGTAGATGTCTTTAAGATTTATGTCGGTTGAGAGCCAGTAGACCTCTCCCTCATAGGCGTCCTCGTCAATAAAGTCGATGTTCCATTGTTCGTGAGGTCCTAGTTCACCATCCTCTTTTTCAAATTCCCACTTATCAAGCTCGTTATTTATGTTCTGGTCAGGGGTTTTTATTATGGTTGCTTTCTTGATTCTGAATGTGAAGTTGGTCGGGTTCTTGTAGGTTGCAGAGATGAGTCTTGTGTTTTCTTCTCCTCCCTGTGCGGGATCTTCAAGGGGGGCTTTATTGAGCTTTCCTATTGTGGGGGTGTGTATCTCCATGAGTTCTTTTCTGATCTTTCTTATGAAGATTCCACTATGGTTCATGATTGATTTGTCAGTGGTGATCCCTTTTATGTTGAACTTGAAACTGAGGGAGGAATTTGCCGGAAGCTCATTGATTATAATCTTGTTCTCTTTTGTGAGGGTCGCTTTGGATGAGTTGATTAATCTTAACTGGAGCGGAGCAAGGTCAAGGGGGATATTTATTGCATATATGTGTGTTTTTGTTGGGTTATCGATTGAAATAGTGCCGTTGATATTGACTATAAAATATTCCTCGTAGAAACTGATCACTTGCCCTTTTTCCTGGCTATGCACTTCTATTCCATCAGCATAGACGCAGATTGCAAGCAGGATAAAAAGTAATACCTTTTTCATTTGCTGCTCCTCGTAAATCTAATTACAAGGACGATCAGGCTGATTAATATTACTGTTACCCAGAAGATGTTTATCATCCGGATGGGTGTTTTTGGAAGTGGAAGGATTGTGTATTCGAATTGCAGCGCTGATTTATCATCCCAGTTGATGACTCTGTGATCCTCTGTTTTTGAGATATCACCTTCAGGTGCATATGTTATATGATTTGATTTTGGTAATCTAAAATTAGTTGTTGACTCTTTGATTGGTATTGTTGTTTTTTCTTCGGGCACCTGGATCTCGTGGAAGAGGATGCCTTTGGTCTTGAAATCCATCTTGTATGTCATGGAAAAATCATAGTAGAACTTTGGAAGGAGAGGCTCCCATATGGTGAATACAAGATCTGTCGCTTCTTTACCGACAATCTTTTCTGTGTCGACATCTTCTCCGTTCCTGTCAGTCACCGAGTAATCATAGGTCTTTGCAGGTACGTCACCATTCTCTCCCTTTTGTGATACTTTGAAATGAATCTCTCCAGGAATAATGGGGCTGGAGCCCATGTTCTTTAATCGCATTTCCTTTTCAACAGTCAGGACATCGTCTTCAAGGGTGAATATGGTGTCGTATTCCTGGAATACAACTATCTCGCTAAGGACAGGAGTAGAAAGAAGAATACAAATCACTATGTAAGTCGTTTTTTTTGAATCCATCAGTCTATCCTGATTGACCCCCCTTTTTTTCAAAAAAAATTAATTATTTAATTTCTTGTTTATACGTCGGGTCATCACGAAGTTCACTACATTCAGTGCGATCAGTGCCAAGGCACTAAGTGCATAAAGTGATTCCTTTGTGCTGTTCGCAAGGCTTGATATTACTGTGATTCCTTCGTGAGACGGGGCGCCTTCCACTTTCTGCGGGTCTAAACCGACGATGTAAAGTTCTGATACCCTGTACTGGCCACTACCATTGACTTTGTAGGACACATTCCAGGTACAGTTTGCCTGGGATACTGCATTTGGACCTGTGCAAGGGCCAAGGGATGCATTGTAACCTGTTTTCTGAGGTATGTCCCATCGGTATGATGTTCCGTTGTATCCTCCCTCTCCAGTCAATGTACTTTCCATGTTGTAGGGTTCACTAAATTCCCATGCAGCAAATTCAGAGGGGACGAAGTCATAGGCTGTCACTTTCAGATCTTCTGGTGTCCAGCCGTTTCCGATATTGCTTACAATCGTGTCTATCTGGTACATATCTTCGCCGATACTTGTGATGTTCTTGTCAATCTCTAACCAGTAACCGTTGACAACATAGATGTATTTTAGGTATATATCCTCTCCTGATTGGGTTATGTTGGTCTTTATGATCTGGTTCTCACCATCAAAAAGGTGGTGGTAAGGCCTTATCCATACAACAGGAGGAGGGGAATCTATAGGATCAGATCCATCAGTATAGTTGAATGTCCAGTACCTGTCATCACCTGAACTTGTTGTCTGCCATCCGTTTGTGCTGTTTTGCAAGCCACTGGGATAATAGGTGGTATTCAGCTGACCGAAAGGTGTATTTCTTGCCACAGGGCTAAGGTTGTGTGTCACCCATACTGAAACTCTTGTGATGTTGTATGCTGCATCAAGAGGAATGCTGGTGTCTGCATCAATCCTCCAGGTGACATTGGTATCATTAACATTTGTTGCAGGTCTGATGATTGCTTTCTCCTGGCTAAAGTCAAGGTCGCCTACTGTTTCTATGGATGAAATAGTGATATTACTTGCCATGTATGCAATGCTGTATTGGCTGGTCTCCTTTATTGCAAGGTATGTATCTGATGTTGGGACAGAGATAGGTGCTGTGACATTATAGGTTATGTTGACATTCTCTTCAATTGGAATGGTACCTCCCATGGGTTCCCAGAGCCATTGGATTTTTGAATCATTTCCTGAGACATTGGTATAGTCACCTGTTGGGAAAAGATGTGCCAGTGAAAAATTGTAAGTGCTTTCGTTCCACGTGACCTGCTGTGGCTCTATCGTGATGTTAAGATTGGTTATGTCTGCAAAGCCTGCACTGTTCTCTGCAATGGATGTAACAGTAAAGTTCTTTCCTGCAAGGACCTTGAGGTTGACTCCATCAACACTTGTCTCATAAGATGAATTTAGGTTCAATGGTGGCTGGGTGTTAGCACAATCTAGAGTATAGTTCCATACTGAATTGTTATTTGCCCGTAATTCAGGGATGTGAAGCCATGCAGTGTTGTTTGTCTTGTTCATGAAAGAAGTACCGTTTCTTCCTGAAATATGGGTTATGTTGGTCTCCAGCATGTCAACATTGGTAAAATTGATCCTGGTATCTGAGAAGGTATGGGTGTCATTTAGATTCGTGATGTTTATTATACCTATGATGATACATGTCTGGTTTTCAACAGGATAGAAATCCTTTGCGAATGTTATATTCTGGTAGACTGTCTCTGTCATGGTTATGTCGATGTATGAAGGGTATGCAAATGCCACTGGCATGATACATAGAATTATTCCTAATAGGGCTAAGCGATTCATGGACTCACCTTTTTTTGTCTCTTATTATACATTAGTCTATTCTGGCGGTCTGTATTATTTAAAGGTTTCGGTTTAGTTCAGTTTTGTTCAGTAACTGCAGTGCTGGACATCATGAGAATGAGTTACCTTTACCTGGTAGGTGCTATCATCGTATTCGAAATCACTTAAACTGTTTTCATGGCAGTATTTTGTCTCACCTACAGGTATCGATGTGCTGCCACCATAGCACCAATTCTTGGCATTTGTATTATAACCGTCGTTTTTTCCAGAACAGGCCTTGGGTTTGGCTTCGACAGAATCTGCCAGGATGGATCCGATTGCAGCGCTTCCGAGAAACGAGCCAAGTGCCATTATCGATTGCTTGGAGATTTTTCCATCCTCTCCAAGAAGGTATGCTGAAACCTTTTTTGGCACTTTAGGTATTTTCATTTGAGGTTTATTGGTATTACTTTTTTATAAATCTATTGTTTCTGGAAGGCGTGCTTTACTGTGTCATCAAAACCTTCTGGCACTTTGCCTGTGGTTGCGTAGTAGTAGAGGGCAGTGTTGAATACCTGGTTTGCCACGCTGAATATGAGTACTACGGCTATGATGTATATCGTTGTTATTAGTATGCCTGCCATCATGCCTACAATTCCTGTAAGGGCAAGGCCTATTGTGAGCCCTATTCCAATCAGAACACCTAGTACAATAAGGAGCATCTGGACAAGGCCAAGCCCGTAGTAGCGGATGAGGCTTTCGCCCCAAGTCTTTTTCAGGGTGTTTATCGATTCCTTGATTGCTGCAAAAGGTGTGACTTCCTTGTATACCATGGCTGGAACCACAAAGATTGTTATAATTGACCAGGCTGCACCCAGGAGGCTTATGAGTATGGAGAATACAATCCTGCCGATACCGCCCATCCTGCTTGCAATGTTTTCAAGCACTCTTAGCAGGACACCTACAATTGCTGAAACCAGGCTCCAGGCAAATATCAGGTGTATCCGGGATAACCCGAACCTGAGGGATTCCATGAATGTTGCATCCCCTCCTTCGAATCTTTTTTTTGTGGTGTATACAACGCAGGTGTTGAAGAATGTTGCAATGAATGCCAGTCCCAGATAGGTCAAAAACATTATCAGGTAATCCAGTACCTGCATTGCATTACCTTTTGTAAATGACAGGATGATTGTTGGAAAAACCATTGCCAAAAAAAAGAGTATTGAGAAGATGCCTCCCAGTAAAGGGAATAAGAGCATCTCCTTGTCTTTTCCTATGACTCGAAAACTTAGTTTTGTTATGTACCAGCTTCGTGAAAAGGCATTCATGGGGAGTTTTTGTTCATTGATGTTTAAAAATGTTTTGTCCGCTTGAGCCAATCCTCGAGAATTTCTTTTTTATCGGTCTGCAATAAATCAATCAGGTGTGTGAACTGGGCCTGTAGTATCCTGCAGCGGTCGTCCTGTGAAAGTATGGGGACTAGGCTTCCTGTCTTTGCATAGGTGCAGACAGGGCATACGCCGCAGAAGGGCTTGAAGGCGCAGGCATCACATAGAAGGGTATCATTTAATGATGCTGATATGATGGAGCAGGATTTTTCTGAGGTGACAACTTCCTTGAATGGTTGGCTTACATTTCCTATTGTGAATAATTCGTGGATGCGGGCTTCGTCACAGCAGGAGATGGTGCCGTCAGGATTGTAGGCGAGCTGGCCTATGATCGCTCCGCATGGGCTTGCAAGCTCTGAATAGTATGCCTGGATCTGGTAGAGCTTGGTCAGGAGAAAATAGGTGTGCCTGTCAGGAAGGAAAGTGCGCTTGTTCATCTCAAGAAGATAATCTATTGTCTCTTTCCAAAATGTTATATATTCTTCTGCGTCCGGTACTGCCTGCTTGTCTGAAAGGGCTTTTCCGGTGGGGTCTGCAGGACGCAGCTTGATCCATCTCAACCCTTGGCGGATGTATTCATCCACTATGTCTTTTCCCCTTCCAAGGGAATTTCTGGTTATAACAAGTCCTGCGTTTATTGGATATCCTTTATTCCTGAAATAATCTATCCATTTGATTGTAAGGTCGTAGGAGCCTGGCCTGTTCTTGTCATGGAGGTCTTTTGGCCCGTCAAGGGATGTGCAGATGCTTATATCATTCTCCATGAGATACTGTGCTATTTCCTCTGTCATGCGGGTGAGGTTTGTTACCAGGTCAAACCTGATGTCCTTTTTTTGCTTTGCCTGCTCGATTATGTATCTTACGATCTCAAAGTTTAGGAGGGGTTCTCCTCCCTGGAACTCAATCGTCATGGTCTTTGCGGGAGAACTCAATATGAAGTCTATGGTTTTTCTTGCTGTCTCCTTGTCCATGTCCTGCTTTTCACAAGGCATGGAGTGGCAATAGATGCAATTGAGATTACATCTTGTTGTTGGGACTATGATGTGGAGTGTCGGATTCTGGAGAAGCATGCCGTTCTTTTCTTTCATGTCCGCGAGAATGGCCTGGCTGTTGTTCTCTGTCATTATAAGCTTGTTTTCCTCAAGCTTCTTGTGGAGTTTTGGGCTTATCCTGTCATGGGATATCTCTTCTTGTTCTTCTTTTGTTATGAGCATCCACCTGGCGTTCTCAGATGTGACAAGCACCTTATCATCATGTTGGCGGGTCCTGAGAAACATTTTAGATCGTTATTCCAAGTATGTAGTTACAGAATTCATCGGCAACTCTTTGTATATCCTTTCCAGACATTGTTATTGTGTCCTTTTTCTGGGAGATTGTTGCAATCCCTGAGAATGCAGCTATTGCTTCTTTTACAGCCTCTTTTGGGTAGAATTGCTGGTTTAGGGTTATTTGTGCGGTGTCACCCTCAATCTTTATCTTCGTCTTCATAGTCTTCCCATGGTATGAGGTCTTCATCTTCTGCCTTGTATCCATTGGTAAGGAGGGCTCTTTGCAGTATTACCTTTCGGATGTCCTGGTTCTTCTTGACTTGTTCCTTGTAGACTGCGTAGTTTATGAGCTGGTTGTGGAACCTGTAGCCAAGTTCTTCTGGATCCTGTCCGGATTTTGGCTTGATGCTTACTTTTACTTCTGTATCAGGGTCACCGTCAAGCAGGATATAGGCTTCATCAAGAAGTACATATGATGCGGAGTAAATCGTATCCAGAGGATAAATCCGGGGGTTGATAGAAAGTTGGGCAGTGTCCTCATGTACGCTTATCATATTAGGTTCTTTACTTTATTGATGAGTTCAGCTATCTCGTTTCCTTTCTTTGTAAGGGTCAGCAATTTCAATCTTCCCTGCTTATCAAAGTTCACTATCCCTGATTCCTGCATCTCCTGAAGAATCTTTACGACATGGGAATAGGTGCAATCTATTTTTTTTGCAAGGGATGATGCATAGATCTCTCCTTTGGCGTTCTTGAGCTCAACGAGCATCATAGCCGGCTTCTCTCTGAATATAACATTGAATATCTTTTCTTTTGTCATTGAACCACCCTCTCTAACCTATATGTTTTGTCCTTTTGTATACGATTGTTATTTAAAGATTTATATGTTTTGCTGATTTCATTCTCTTTTATGAAGAGTAAGAGGGAAAGAGTTATAAAACTTTTTTTTCTCTCTGTCTTGAATGTATTTTCCGTTTGACAATTTACGACCTGAACAGGGTGAACTTCTTGAGCACGTTGATAAGGCGGTGAAGAAAGGGGGATGTCATCTTGCGCATGCACCTACAGGGCTTGGTAAGACAGCAGCAAGCCTTGCTCCTGCTATAACTTATGCTATCGAGAATGATAAGGTGGTTTTCTTCCTGACATCAAGGCTGACACAGCATGCCCTTGCTATCAACACGATAAAGGCTATCAGAAAAAAGTTTGACATAGAGATCCCTACAATAGATTTCATAGGCAGGCAGAGGATGTGTCCGGTAAACGGGGTCTCCAGCCTTTCATCTAGGGAATTCTCTGAATACTGCAAGGCGGTGCGTTCTGATAATACCTGTTCTTTCTATCAGAAGACGAGGACGCAAAAGAATACTCTGACAAAAGAGGCTCAGTTCTCTGCAAGCGTGCTTAGGCCGGTGCAGCCTTTGTCAGCAGAAGAGCTGGTGGCAGAATGCCAAAAGGCAGAGCTTTGCCCGTATGAGCTTTCACTTCATCTTGCATCCAAGGCAAGGGTTATTGTTGCAGATTATTATTATCTTTTCAATGATTCTATTAGGGATAATTTCTTGGGGAGGATAAACCGGGATCTTGAGGATATTATTGTCATAGTTGATGAGGCACATAACCTACCCTCGCGGATAAGGGATCTTCTTACCCAGAAAATAACACCTTATGCTTTGAGGAGGGCTCAGAAAGAGGCGCAGAAGTATGGGTTTGGGGCTTTGGCGACATTCTGCCAAAGGATCCATGAGCATCTTCAGTCTGACGGGTCTTCAGAGCGGTTGGTGAAAAGGGATGAATTCATGGAGGTTGTAGGGTCTGAGTATGATTCATTGATAGAGGATCTGGACAAGGCAGGGGAGACAATCAGGGAAGAGCAGAAGCAAAGCTCTCTAGGAGGGCTTTCCTTATTTCTTGCTGCATGGAAGGGGCCTGATAAAGGCTTTGCAAGGATATTTTCTTCAGGTAAAGGTGCATATTCCCTTACATACCATAATCTTGATCCTTCTCTTCTTTCAGGGCCAGTTTTTTCAGGATGCCATTCAGCTATACTTATGTCAGGAACTCTGACTCCTACTGCCATGTACAGGGACCTTCTGGGACTGCCGTCAGGCACTACAGAGCATGAGTATGACAATCCTTTTCCTGATAAGAACCGGAAGGTGATCATAAACCCTGCAGTAACTACAAAGTATGCTGCGCGCGGGCCTGAGGAGTTCAGGAACATTGCAGGGATAATATCTGATATAGTCAATACGATTCCTGGAAATACTGCGGTCTTTTTTCCAAGCTACCAGTTGAAAAAAGAAATATCTTCGTACATGAGTGTCAAAAAGACTGTCCTTGAAGAGCATTCTGATTTCACCTCGCAGGAGCGATCTGAGATAATTGAGACATTCAAGAAATACCAGAAAAGCGGGGCAGTACTCCTGGCTGTTGCCGCAGGCTCTTTTGGTGAGGGCATTGACTTACCGGGGGATTTACTTAAAGGGGTAGTTGTCGTTGGATTACCATTGCAGCCACCTACACTTCTTATCAAGGAGCTAATCAATTATTACAATGCCAAGTTCTCAAAAGGATGGGATTATGGGTATATACTGCCTGCAATCACAAAGAGCCTTCAGAATGCGGGAAGATGCATAAGGACAGAGGACGACCGGGGGATAATAGCGTTTCTTGACAAGAGATACACATTCCCGCAGTATTTCAGCTGTTTTCCGGGTGACTGGAACATATCGATAACAAAAGATCATGTTTCTATTATCTCTGATTTCTTCTCGTGAACTGATAGTATACTTAGTTAATTATATTTTTGAGATTTAATATTATACTTTTTAAGTACAATCCCCCTTTCATTATTGTTTATTTCTATTGGGATAAGGAGGTTTCTTGTTTTTACTTTTTTTTGATATATCTAAATAGTATATTAAGGAAAGCTTTAAATATATCTTCTATTCAAAAAAGATAGTTATTATATTTATTTAGTATAATGGTTTCGCTTTTCGAAAAAGACCTTGGGATAAGGATAATAGGGCTTTATCTTGATAATTATCTTGATCTTTTCAGTATAAACGAGATAGCATCAAGGCTGGGAAAGAAGTATCCTTATGTCCACAAGCGCGTGATGGAGCTTATACAGGAACAATACCTGAATTCAATAACGGTGGGTCGTTCTACAATGTGCTCTCTTAATCTTGATAATCCTTTCGTAAGATATATCTTAGGTTATTTCCATCTGAAGAGGGCAGATTACTTCGAGGTCGATATGACTGGGGTGGATTTTGTTGTCGCAAGGGGAAAAGAGAAGGTAGAGCATATATATGTTGTGGGAAAGGGAAAATCAAAAGATCATATAACCTACCTTACAGAGCAGCAGTTCAAGGATGAATTAAAGGATGGGCTGATGCACAGGCATATAGTGCTTAAAGGGTATGAGCGTTTTTTCGAGTTCATAAGAAAAAACAAGGGAGAGCTTGCAATGCAGTTCAATCCATTGATGGGGCAATTACAATGAAAAAGGTATTGTTGCTTATATTGTGCATCTCTTTGATAAATGCAGTTGAACTGATGTCTCCTGAGGATGGAGTAGAGAGGTATAATCCTGATGTATTGTTTGGATGGGAGACCAGTGCGAAGAATTACACTTTACAGATAACTGAGGAATCTTTTTCAGAGCCTCTTGTCAATGAGACCACTGGAGATCCTTTCTTTTCAAACACTTTGGAGGTTGGGTCTTTCAAGTGGAGGGTATGTGCTGAGGGTTCCTGTTCAGAGGAGAGGACTCTCAGAATATTTGAAGAGCCTGATTTTGATGTTTCTGTTGATCTTTCTGATCATGAGGATACAGGGTTTGTGAGGATCTCGATGCAAGCACCTACTGGTGCATCCGCCAACCTTGTAATAGAGGGGGAGGGCTCGCCTGTGGAATATAATCCTTCGGAGCTTGTGCAAAAGGAGTGGTATGTAGAACTTGAGCCAGGAAAATATTCTTTGAGTGCTAATGTGAGTCACCTGGATTTTTTTGATGAAACCACCTCTAATTTTGTTGTCCCTGAGAGTGAGTCAGATACAGTTGCTGCAGCAAGTGATGGAGATGATACTAACGAGAGTGAAGGTAGTAGTGATTATGTTGTAAGTTTTATCACGACTTTTGATGGGGAGCCTGAGGATGTCTTGGTTGAATACACTGGCCCTAAGAATGGGTCTGTTGAATCTGATGGGGAAGTTGAACTAGATCTTTTGGAGGGTGAGTATGAGTTCTCTTTCGAGAAAGAGGGGTTTACTGAATCTTTCTCTCTTGATGTGGACTCTAACCGCAGCATGACTGTTGATATTGAATCAGCAGGAGGCAGGGATGATTATGTGAATACTTCGAGTGTGGAGGCGGACTCGACTGTATCCATAAAATCACCTGAAGACGGAGATGTCATCTCTGAAACTGAGGTGACTATTGTTTCTGATGCGTTTGATGAATCATGTGACCTGTACATAAGACACGCCACAATGAGCGGGTGGAGCATAGTCTCAGGAAACGGGGAGAGTGTCTATGATGACAAGATTGTTGATGAGGGAATAAGGCTTTCAAACCTGAGGGTAGGGGTTTATAACGTGAAGGCAGTTTGTGATTCATACAGTTCAGAAGAGATATCATTTGTTGTTTCTGTTACAGAGAACTTGTCTTCTGATGAATTGCATAAGCTGGATCTGCTTGAGAAGAGAATAGGCTCTTTTGATGCGCCTGTGCAGAAAGCCCTTTCAGGGACTTCAGAAAAGATAAAAGATGTTCGGTCAAAGATAAATAAGTTTACAGAAGAATACAATGATGCTGCAGAAGAATTGAAAGCAAACGAGAGGGCAACAAAAAAGGATAGGATTGCAAAGGATGTGGATGAGTTGATGAGCACAATCCCTGAGAATATAACTGTAGGCGAGACTGAGCATATCATCGTATACCTGCCACAGGAAGATGCTGTCTCCATGGTTGAGGATTTCCTGAGGGAGAAGGATTATTCAAGGGACAAAAAGACAGTATTATTTGATCAGGCAAAAAATCCTTTTGTGGTTGATGTCAAATCAATCCCTATCACTCTTGATTATGAGGGAGGGAATGAGGGGATGCAGGTGATAAGCAAGAAGCTTAATTCCTCTCTTGAATCAGGTGAGTTCATGATTGAATATGTTCCGCAAGAAGTTGATTATGAGGGGGAAAGGGCAGGAAAATATCTTGTGATCGATTCTCCGGAATATTCTTATATTGCTGATAATGTCGATGTGCGGGATACAAGAACTGTCGCTTTTGCAGGGGAGACACCTGCAAACTTTGTGACCGGCCTTGCAATATCTGAATATGTGCCATCCTCCTCTGTTTTTGCAGGAATCATTGCTGTGCTTGTTTGCGGGATACTTCTTGTGCCTGCAGTATCTTACATCTCACCATATAACCGGCTGATAAAGAATCTTAATGCTGCAGGTGATACAGTCCAGAAGAAGGGTATTGAGGCTGCGTTGCCGTATTATCCTAAGATATATGCTCTTTACGAGAAGCAGGATCCTTCTGTAAAAGAGGAACTCATGCCTGTCATGGCAGAACTGGGAAATCACCTGCGATGCCATTCCATCGAGAAGAACATAAAACAGCATAACAAGAAGTTCGAGTTCCAGCAGAAGCTGGGTAAGTTTGATCCGGATGTATATAATGAGATGAGATACCTTTATCATTCAATAATGGATGATTTCAAAGAGCTTTCCGAGGAATACAGGAAAATGTATGGTGAACAGGTGGACCATATTCGAAATATATATAAAACCGGCATATACAATGAAACACAAAGGGGGTAACATGAATAAGCTATGGATATTGGTGATCTTGCTTTGCGCTAGTCTCGCCTGTGGCTATGAGCAGGGCATACATCTTGTAAGGCCTGATTCTGAATATATAACTCAAGAGTATACTGTCCCTGAGTATCTCTCTGTGGAGGATCTCACTTTTCTTACCTGCCTTGAGGACGAGGAGCTTTCAGTGAGTTCTTCTGTCATGTGTCTTGACAATAATAATTTCGAGGATGTGTCTGTATATCAGTGGGGGGAAGAGAACTGTTACATAGGTTCATTCAACCTTGAGCAGTTTGATTGTGATAATGTGCGGATTCAAAGCGAATATACCAAGGATAATGAAAATTATAGGCTTTATAAGGATCTGAGGCTTAACACTTTCTCTGAACTTTTAGATATAATACTGAATACACAATATACTGACGGTGGGTGGAAGACAAACAGGGATACAGCATATGGTATACTGGGCTTGTCGCAATTCCCTGATCTTTTTGATTATGAGATAGGGGAGGCAGTGGAATACCTGCAGATGGAAAGGAATGAGGAGAAGAAGTGCTGGCCTGATGCTCCATGTGATATCCCTCTTACGATGGAGATCCTTTACATCCTTACCCATAGTGGGATTGATGATGCCAGAAGGGTTGTACATGATGCCCGCAACTGGATCGAATACCGGCAGAACTATTATGAGCAAGGGGATAAGTGGAGTGTGGAGGTGACGCCGCTTGACAATCCTCTTGTGTTTGTTGCAAGCACCGGAAAAGGCTCTGAAAATTTCTCTCTTGAAGAGGATGAATCCCAGGTATATAGCTTTGATGTAACCCTTAATACCACACTTTCGGTTGCAAGCTATGATCCTTTTGATGCTAAGATAATGAACCAACACGGTGATGTGGTCTATACATACCAAGGGGATAACCTTTCTTATTCAATGCCAGGGGCAGGTTGGAGCCTTCATCGGAAGGGGGAACCATGCGATCATCTTTCTACAGCCTATGCTGCAAACCTTGATCTGCATGATCCAAACAAGAGAGAGGCTAAGAGATGGATGTTTTCAGAGCTGAAATTTGCAGATACTGTGGGTTTTTACTTCAAGGAGTTGCTTCCCACAGCATTGTGGGTCTCTGCTTTCTCTAATACCAGCTCTGAATGGATGAGTGATTATGAGCCTTACATGGACAGGTTCACTTATATTGACGGGACAAAAGAGCATTTTGAGAGGTACAGAGAAGAGACACTCAACTGGCTATTGTTCCAGCAGAACAACGAAGGATCATGGGGTCCCAGCAATGGTACTGTGTCTGAAAAAGCTGTTCCTACTGCAATAAGCGTGATGGCCCTTCAGGCTTTCGGCATGAACCGGACTTTCGAGCCAATCGAGGATGCGGAACAGTGGCTTAGTGAGAATGAGGTCAATATCTCACGGAATGATACGACTGCGCTTGGTTCCAGCTTTTATGTCCTGAGGAATAATGCCAGGCCTATCCTTACTTCTGAACCAGGTGTTGTTGTGCTTGATGAGGAAAAGGTCAGCTTTGATCTTTTCAACCCTACACCTTTTGATCTTGAGAATCTAAAGTACAATTTCAGCGAATCAATAAGGGATGTTGTGAGGCTGGATGAGAAATCAACAATATCATCATATTCATACAGGAAACTTAACCTTTACAAGGAAACCTCAAGTGTTGATGAGATGTATGGTTTCCTCAATATATCAACAGAAGGGAAGATGGTTGCAAGGGTACCTGTAATCATAACTGATTTCCCATCAATAAATGTAACACCTGAATCTCCGGTAAGAGTATTCGGAAGATCGGGTGCTATCCCTCTTGAGGTAGATAAGTCACATCACGAGTTCATCTGTTCTGTTGACTGGGAACAGCAGGAGATTAGCTCGTCAAATTTCAAGATAAAATCCTCAAATGAAAAGATAGACATCACTTTTGACATGCCTGATTCAAAGGAAGCATTGTACACAGGAGTTATGGAATGCGAAGCCAGGGGTAAGAGCTATTCGCAGGACATATCTGTATATATCAATCGTTATTCATCATATCCTTTGACACTTTCTCCTACAAATATTTATGTGAATAGTTCTAAAAGTGGTTTTAACATATCTGTGAAAAATAATCTTGATGTGCAGATCACACCTGAGATAGAGGTGCCTGATGAATTCTTCCAGGCAACAGGGATGGTTACCCTTAACCCTGGGGAGACTAAGAGTGTGAATATCGCGAATCTTGTTCCAAGTAACATGAATTATACTACTTCATTTGATATAACTGTATCAACCCTTGGTGAGAGTGAATCATTGCCTGTGGTTGTTGATATAGAATATATGCCTGATGATTCATCAATAATCCCTCTGATAATAGTCTTGTCATTCATAATTGTTGTTGGAGGAAGCCTAGGGTACTTGGTATATTACTATAGAAAGCCTCTTATGAAGTATCTCAATAAGATGGACAGGTTCAAGGTAAAGCAGGAGATAGAGGAGAAACTCAATAACCTGGATGACCTGAAAAAAGAGGAGAAGGTGAATTCTGTCTCTAACATGGTGAAGATACTGAAATTCCAGGATAAAAAGGAAGAAGAGATAAGGGAAACACTGAAAAAATATTTTACAGATGATGAGATTGAAGAAGCTCTTAGGAAAGGAGGACTTACACTGGGTGGCCCTCAAGGTTAGTGTGCCTATTTTTGCTGTAATCATACTGGCAATAGTCCTGATGTATAGACCTCCTTATGAATCCCTTGAAGGGAACATGATACGAAGCAATACAGAGATTAATCTCTCTGAATGCAGGCTTGAGACTGAATCAGCTCTGCTTGATTATTCTGATGGAAAGCCTCATTATGGTGAGGATGGTTTCTTCACCAGGAATGAGATAGAGGTTCCATCGGCTAACGGGTATAAGGTGAACATGAGCATGCCTTTGTCAACCAAACCTCATGAATATGAGAACGGTCAGGTTCTAATATGCAACAAGAATAACTGCCCTTCTTCATATGACGGAGCTTTTCTTTCAATAACTCATGAAGGGGAAAGATCTTATGTCCCTCTTGTGAATGAGGATGGTTCTGTTGTTGACCTGTCAAAGGGTTCACAACATCTGTCAGTTGATCATGTGTTCTCCGTTGATCGTTCGTTAGCTGTTTCACTCCATGGGGTGACTTCCGAAATCCCTTATCTGATAGGGCTTAATGGAGAGCAGCTGATCATACATGAGTTGCATAAAATAGAGGATATTGATGGTGACAAAAAATTTGATTATGCCTGGAATGATACGGGCCTTGCTTTATATCTTTCAGATTATCAGGAGGTTTATCATTTTGAGCCTGGAGAGATGATTGTCGGTGAAGAGAAGTTAGGTTATTATAATTCATCGATTGTTCCTGCATTGACAGGTACAGGGATTTATACAGTAAAGGCTGTGAAGGGAGAACCACCTCAACTTGGACCAGGTGATGTGGTGGAATTGTTTGCGGAGGGAGATATTCTTGGCCTTAGATGCCCTTGATTACTCCTTTGAGATAGTGAACAAAGCGTGTCTTTTTAAACGAAAGATTTATATAGTAACTAAGCCAGTTTTTTAACATTGGCAGGAGAGATGCACGAGCATGATTCGGAGTAATTCCAAAAGAGGGATAATGGGTATAGGAACCCTTATCATTTTCATAGCAACAATTCTAGTTGCAGCTGTTGCTGCAGCGGTACTTATATCAACTTCAAATGTCCTTCAGCAGAGATCATTGCTTGTGGGACAGGAAGCAAGAAAGAGTATAACTGACGGGGTTGATGTATTCTCCATAATGGCTGCATCAAACTATACAAGCGAGACATTCAATGATTACGAGGTTTTGATGAGGCTTAGTTCTGGGTCAGATCCTTTACAGATGAGAAACTTTGATGTTGAGATGCTTTCGAACAAACTGCATACTGCAGCAGAGCTCTATTACCCTAAGGAAGGAAATGAGGCGAATGTAAGTTTTGCAGTTGACGATACCTGGCAAACGATTCCACATGATCTTGATGGAGATGGGAAGAATGAGCAGGTTCGGATAATTGATTCAACCACTGATTCACTTGTGGTCAATCTTTCGGATGTTGGATTGAGCGATAATATCTCTCTTGGGAATGTAGCCAACGGAGACAGGGTTGAGCTTGATGAGACCGCCATAACCATCGGTGAGGAAATCTATGGAACGGTTGAGATTGATGCAACTGCTTCAGGAGAGGCAGAATTGCCAGCAGATTCAGTAATGTTCAGGAAAGTAGCTTCAGAATGCAAATTTGAGTTCCTGCCTCCTGAGGATTACTTCTGCTTCCAGGTTGTAGTCGGAAATGATGATTATGTGCTGGATTCCAGGGAAAAGATTAAGGTACTTTTCAAGACACGATCAGAGAATGCATTGACAGTCGGAGAAGATATAATGTTTATCTTTGCCTCGGAAAAGGGCAGGCTTACAGAGGCTCGGGCCAGGACACCTGATGTCATTGTTTACAAGAGTACGCGGATCTGGCCTTTGGGCTGATCTTCTTAAAAAAGGGGGGTATGATGGTTTTAAAGAATCTATTTTCGAAAAAAAGTGATATCGATTCTTTAAAGCAAAAATTCTCATCTGTTTCTTCGAAGGATTCTTCACAGGGTGCTCAGGCTTCGTCTCCTCAACAGGCTTCTCAAGCTCAACAACAATCCCCTCAAGAACCACAACAATCCCCTCAACCTTCTCAGGGTGAAACTACTCAGCAACCTCATCAAGCTCAGCAACCAGGGCCAATCTCTGAACCATCGCAAGAGGCATCGGAGGCTTCTCAGGACTTTACAGTTGAAGAGACTGATTCTGAGATTGAACAGGTAATACTGGGAGAGGATAAGCCGGAAGAGGCTCCGAAAAAAGAAGAACAAAAGAAAAATATTGCCAAGTACCTTGAGGATGTCAAGAATCATTATGAGGATGCAAAACTCCTGAACCTGGTTATTGAGCAGGTAAAAGAACTTATTGAGATCGATAATAACCTGAATCAAAAGATAGGTGATGTGGAAAAAAGCCTTTCAAACGAGATACAGGAGCGTGAGAAGGTCCAAAAAGAGAATGAAAAGCTCAACATGAAAATTAAGGAGCTTGAAAAGAACATGAGCAAGTTTTTAGGGCTCTATGAGCTTGTGACTAATAAGTTCAATCCTTTTGTTGAATCTGGTGGTGATCCTGCACAGGCTCCTGCTGCTCCACAAGCTGCTCCACAATCTGCACCACAGGCTGCACCACAAGCACCACAACCTGCTGCAGAAACTACTCCCCAGGCCGCTCCCCAGGCTGCGCCTAAATCTCCTTTTGATATCCTTACAGACGATGGGGAAGAAGAGCAGGAAGAAGAAAAGGATGACAGTACTTCTTATGCGCAAAGCCTTTTTCGGAAGTTGAAAGTGGAGAGGGAACAAGGGAAAACTCCTTCTCAGGAGAATGGTTCACAAGCTCAACAACCAAAATCTGGACAAGTATCTCAACAAGTACCAGAAGCTCAGCAGGTTCCATCGCAAGGACAACAAGGAGCATCACAACAACCTGGACAGGGTCAACCACAGCAAGCACAACCACAAGGTCAACCGCAGGCGCAACCAGAACAGCAAGTTCCTCCACAACAGCAGGCATATCAACAAGTATCATCACAGGCTGCTCAGCAGCAAGGTCCACAGCCGCAAGCTCAGCAAGCTCCACAGCAAGCTCAGCAGGTTCCATCGCAAGGACAACAAGGAGCATCACAACAACCTGGACA
>CAYYOI010000020.1:23960-28134 GCA_964473285.1 uncultured Methanosarcinales archaeon
CCTCCACAACAGCAGGCATATCAACAAGAATCATCACAGGTTGCTCAGCAGCAAGGTCCACAGCCGCAAGCTCAGCAAGCTCCACAGCCTCAGACTCCACAGCAAGGTCCACAGCAAGGTCCACAGCAAGCTCAACAGGTTCCACCGCAAGGACAACAAGGAGCACCACAACAATCTGGACAAGTTCAACCACAAGGGGCGCCGGTTCCTCCACAACAACCACAAGGTCAACCGCAGGCGCAACCAGAACAGCAAGTTCCTCCACAACAGCAGGCATATCAACAAGAATCATCACAGGTTGCTCAGCAGCAAGCTCCACAGCAAGCTCAACAGGTTCCACCGCAAGGACAACAAGGAGCATCACAACAACCTGGACAGGGTCAACCACAGCAAGCACAACCACAAGGTCAACCGCAGGCGCAACCAGAACAGCAAGTTCCTCCACAACAGCAGGCATATCAACAAGTATCATCACAGGCTGCTCAGCAGCAAGGTCCACAGCCGCAAGCTCAGCAAGCTCCACAGCCTCAGGCTCCACAGCAAGGTCCACAGCAAGCTCAGCAGGGGGATCAGAATAATCAGGAAGAGCCAGTGTACAAGACAATGCCTGCGCCGGAAGAATTAACTCCAAGAAAAGAGACTAAGATATTGCCTGAACATCAGCATTTCAGGTTGAATAACGGGCAGAGTATCCAAAGCTTAAGCCAGTTACTGCAGTTTTTCCAGGAGAGTTCTGATGAAGAGTTCTCTGAATATGTGACGCATTACAAGAATGATTTTGCTGCGTGGATATATCATACTTTCCATAATGAGTCTCTTTCACAACAGCTTGCACAGGCGTCCAACAGGCAGGAAATGATACAAGTACTTTCTTTGTATATAGAAAACCATTGATTCACTGGTAGAAGGATAATGTGCGGCAGACTTTTCTGACGGTCTCTTCAAGGGTTTCCATGCCCAGGTCATCTGAGGTTATGGGTGCCTGCAGTGTGCCTCCGTAATGGCTGTTGTCTCCGACTATCATCATGCCGTGTATGAGCATCCAGTTGTGTATTGCATGGATTGTTGTCTCTTGTCCGCCGTTTCTGCTTGCTCCTATCGCGATTGCTGCGCCTATCTTGTCCTGAAGTTTCATGCCGTGGCGTCTTAGAGGACGGGTGCAATCAAAGAGTGCTTTTAGCTGGGCTGATACGTTACCAAAGTATACTGGAGAGGTTATTATTATTGAGCGGGCATCCTGGAGTTTCTTGTTGATCTGATTCACTGTTTCGTCTGTGCAGGCATGTGCTGTGTGGCAATGGTCGCAGTCAGTGCATGGTTTTGTCTGGGTTTCAGAAAGGCTTATCTGGTCTGTGAACTTGAAGCCTTCCTGCAATGCTATCTCTTTCATGCGTTCGACTGCTTTGTCGTTGTTCCTTCTTTTTGGGCTTCCGGCAATGAAAAGTATGTCACTCATATTTTTTCCTCCTTACTTTTGTCTTTATGAGTTTTCGTTTGATGAGGCCTTTTTTTGCTCCGATGTGCTTTATTACGGATGCGGAGTTCTCCACTCCTAAAGAAAGGCCATAGGACAGGTCTTTTTTGATGAGGCCGTATATGACTGATGCTGCAAATGCGTCGCCTGCGCCTGTTGTGTCTACGGGCCTTACTTTTTTTGAGGGGGCTGTGTAGATGTAGTTATCATCCATTGCCTGGGCTTTGTCTTTTCCGTCTGTGATGACTGTAATCTGTGGTCCTAGTTTTCTGAGAAGGGCCAGGCTTTGTTCCATGTCATTGGTTGCTGTAAGGTCGTAAGCTTCTTCGCGGTTGAGGATGAGGACGTCGGTGTTCTTAAGGATCACTGAGAGGTCTTGTTTTGTGAGATAAGAGCTTGGGTTGAATGCTGTCTTTATGCCTTGCTTCTTTGCTTTCTTGAATAGTTTTTGGAGGGTTTTGAGGCTTTCGCCGGTAAGGGAGGAGCTGTAGAGCCATCTTGTATCAAGAGGGGGGATGTCTCTTGGCTTGAGGTTTTTGCATATGCCTTTGTGGGTAAGGATGACGCGGTCTTTTTGTTCGTTGTCAAGGATTATAGAGAGGGGTGAGGGGCCTTTAGCCTGTTTTACAAGAGGGGTTATATTGTATCTTTCAAGTTCTGAAAGGATTCGCTGGGAGTTGTAGCCGTTACCTATCTTACCAATGTAGGCAGTCTTGAGACCAAGGTTTGCGAATGCTGCGGCTGTATTTGTGCCGCCTCCGCCAATCTCGTAGGTGAGTTCTTCCATGAGGATCTTGCTTCCTGTCCTGAATGCAAGAAGGTCTGTCTCTCCGCGTTCATCGAATATCTTGATGAGCTGGCTTTGGCTTCTTGCAAACATGTCGACTGTTGCTGATCCAAGGGTCATGACATCATACATGGGATTTCTTAGGGGTTTTCCCTATTTAAAACTGTCGCAGATCATCTGCGCATCCTGAAGAAGATCAGGACCAGAAGGATAAGGACTATTGAGAGTGATATGTATGTTTTTGTATGGGTTGTTTCTTCTTGTATCTCTATTGATTGGTTTGTCTCTGTTATCTTGTAGGATGAGAGTCTTTTTGTTATCGCTGTCTGGAAAAGCCTGCGGCAGTTGTCGGGGATTGATTTAGGGATGGAATAGGTTATTGCTTTGTGGTATTCCCAGGATATAAGGGGGTCTGGGTCAAGGATTATGGGGTCATCGTGGAATATTATGCTGCTTGCGTGTTCTGCTGCGCATTTAGGGATCTCTTCGAATACCTGGAGGTCTTTTCCTGAGGTCTTGATTGTAACTTTAGTTGTGTTGTCAGTGATTGTATAGGTCTTCTGGATTGTTATGTTCAGATCCCTGGTGTCATTGATGATCCTTTCTGCCAGGTCCTGGGAGATGTTTGTCTTGCTTATTATGTCAAGCATCATCTCTTTTACTACTTCGTTGTCAAAGCTGATCGCTGTGGTTTGGTTCTCATTTTCTCCAGGCATCTCGGGCTCTTTTATGGGAGAGATGGAGCGAATCTCATCTTCATTGCCTCTGAATGTGACTTCATCTGTCTCAAGGGCGGAGTTTTCAAGGGCTACTCCTATCTTGTTATCCTGGATTGTGGAGTTCTTTATGGTGATGTTTGCGTTGGTGCTGAGGATGCCGTATTCACAGCCTTTGATAAAGCAGTTCTTGATTGTTATATTTGATCCTGTCCTTATCCCTGATGCTAGTTTGCTTTTGCAGGTAAGCATGCTGTTGTTGCAGTCGAGGTCTGCCATGACTTCAAGGGAAGTGATATTGTAATTTCCTTTGCAAAGGACTGTATCTTCTGTCACTTTATTAGTAAGAGGTGAGCAGGCAAGGGCGGTTGCGGCAAGCATTATGAAAAGGATGTATCTCATTTGGCAAACCTCACCATATATGGCTGTTGCTGGACTATTGAGCCTGGGTCTTCAAGAAGGTAGATAAGCTTGTCTTCGAATGGTGTTATTGTCACGTCGCATTCCAGGTTGTCCAGTTCTGTCAAGTGGATATCTTCGCGTAGTATAATCTGTTCCATTGCATCCAGAAGGTAGGGGATGCGTATGTTGTCCTTAATAGTCTTGAATGAGTTGATGGTTATCATCTTTGAGGCCTTGGTTGCGGTGATTTTGTAGTCAAGCAATATTTGGAGGTTTTGTTCGTTGATGATGACTTTTGCTTTAGGTTCTTCTGATTGTATCTCAATTCCGTTCTTGGTGAATGCTTCAAAATCGTGAAGGCATGTATGGATGTTGTCTTCAATCGCTTCTTCAAGTTGATTCCTCATGATCTCTTGTGATGGCGCGGATTGGTAAAGGTTTGTTTTGCTGTCTTGTGCTGTGTTAACCGGGTTTGGAAGACCTGTATAGAACATTCCCTGGATGCCTATCCTGTAGAGGGCGTCGTCTGCTGTAGTCCTGACGCAGTCAGTGACGTATCCTCTTATTGCTTCTCTTGAGAATGTGAATGGGTTGTAGTCTGTGCCAAAACCCTGGGCTGCTATGAATAGTATGATCAATACACCAACAAGAAGGATGATTCCAAGGATAAGAAAAATTGTTATCTGCCCTCTCATTTTTGCATTTATGGGCTTTGGAGTTTTTAATAGTTTTGGGTTATTCAGAGTTTTTCTAAAAAATCTGCTTTAGGCTTCCAGCCTAAGGAAAGTTAGCAAA
>CAYYOI010000021.1:0-27107 GCA_964473285.1 uncultured Methanosarcinales archaeon
TTGCTAACTTTCCTTAGGCTGGAAGCCTAAAGCAGATTTTTTAGAAAAACTCTCTGAAAGATTTTCAATGAAATGACCTGAAAGCTTTTTAATGATACACGCTTTATCAAGGGTATGAAAGAATTCATTGATTCGCTGGTTTCGCAATACGGATATCCTTTTGACTATGATCGGATGTGTAATGATAAGAACATAAGATATTTTGAATCAGATTTCATAGTGGTGCCTTTCACACAGATATGCGAAGGTTACGAGATATTCAACCATGATTTCTCTGATGACAGGATTAAAGAATATTTCAAGCTGCATGAGTTCGGACATGCTCTCCTGGGGCATACAAAAGCTGATGAGGATCAGGCAAATGCTTTTGCAGGAGCTTTTTTTGATAATATTGAGGGGATAATAAAAGAGGCAAGAGAGGAGATTCTCTCAAAGGAAGAGGTCATTATCATGATAAAGAGGCCTGACGTATATGAAAGGGTAATAAATGATATAAGGGAGGGTGAACCAACCCATCCTAGATCCCAAATGCATTATCAAACTCCCGCATCTCCCGGATCTTATTCAGGAAGTGGGATCCCTTCTCTGTAAGGGTGATGTATTCATTCTTCTTTTCCTTGACTCGTTCAATAACCTGTTTTGCAAGGAGATCATCAAGATAGAGACTCATCTGCTTATGAGAAAGATTGGCTTTATACATAAGATGCGTGGGTTTTATGTATCCTCCCTTGCGTTGGATAGCCAGTAACATATCATATATTATGTCAGTGCGACTTCTTTTTTTTGCCATTGTATAATACCGTGAAAAATGTTATGAGTAATATGAAATATCCGAAGAACTGGATGATCTCTGCTGCGACGTAGTATAAGGGATTAGTCTGGAAAATGAAGATGGCCTGGCTTAATGCAATTATGAAAAAACTGATCATGAGATTTCTTGTAGTGATTAACCTGTTTCTCAGATAAATCTGGTAATATCTCCAGGTCATGAGTAGCAGAAGAACAAGTGAGGCCAAGTGGAATGCGAAGAAACTATTGTGGCTGAAATATGTTATCATGAAAAAGAGGAAAAGGATTATCACTGTGTCTGAAAGCGCTTTTTTCTCCTGGTAGACTGAGTAAAGGAAGTAAAGCCCTGCAAGATGAGCGAAGCGGTAAAAAGAGAAGCCTAATGCAAACATTATATAAGACAGGCGAATACCCTGGAATGTGTTATCTGCAACTGCTGCAACAACTTCTATCTCGCGGAGGTGAAGAAGCTGATAGTAGTAGATCACTACATAGGTCATTATCTTTGCAAGAAATGATGCGGCAAGAAGTGAAAATGATACTGCCATTAGCTTGTGCTCAGTCCTCTTGTTTATCCTGTAGAACTGAAAGGTTACTGCTGCGATTGCAAAAAGCGCGAAGAAACTTACAAGATCTATAAGCAGGTCCTTTCCCAAAAACCATTGGGGACTGAAAACAAAGCTTGCCATACCTTTAACAATGCTTACAAATTTAAAAAACTTGTGAATGAGAATTCAAAGACTGAAAAAAAAGACATCATGCCCGATATATAGTCTTTCACCATGAACACCTCGAAGCGAGCCTTTCATAAACTAATTTATGTACTTAAGTCACAATCTTACTTTTAGCTATCCACATACAAATAGTAAAAAGTTTTATATATAACAGAGGTTTACTTATTCTTATGACTCACAAAAGTGATTGTCGGTGGCGTCTGTGAATTATTTCTGGATTTAACTAGATTCAAAAGTGCAAGAGGGATATGGCGTATTTTTTAATCCTTAGTCAAAAGTTTTAACTTTTGATTTACTATAAATTAATCTTTTACACTAGATGGATTACTAAAAAAATATATCAGAAAAGGAGGTCATACTATGTCAAAAAAATATTTTGGAGAATACGGAGGACAATATGTCCCGGAAAAACTAATGCCATACCTGAATGAGCTTGAAGAGGAATATGAAAACCTTAAAGGAACAGAATTCAATAAGAATTTTGAAAAATTATGCAGAGAATTTGTTGGAAGGCCAAGTCCTTTGTACCTTGCAGAAAGACTGAGCGATAAGGCAGGGTGCAAAGTCTATCTCAAGAGAGAAGACCTGAACCATACAGGGGCGCACAAAATAAATAACACAATAGGACAGGCTCTACTTGCAAAAGAGATGGGAAAGACAGAGATCATAGCAGAGACAGGGGCAGGACAGCATGGTGTTGCAACTGCAACCGTTGCTGCAATGCTTGATATGAAATGCAAGGTATTCATGGGAGAGAAGGACACTAAGAAACAACTAATGAATGTTTACCGAATGAAGCTTTTGGGAGCAGAAGTTGTGACAGTTAAAACAGGAGGAAGAGTTTTGAAGGATGCTGTTGATGAAGCTATCTCATACCTGGTAAAAAACCAAAAGGTATTCTATCTTTTGGGAAGTGTGGTTGGACCCCACCCATACCCGACCATGGTAAGGGACTTCCAGAGAATAATAGGTGATGAGGCAAAAGAACAGATTCTTGAGAAGGAGGGAAAGATGCCTGATTATCTTGTTGCATGCGTAGGTGGAGGAAGCAATGCAATGGGCCTTTTCTATCCTTTCCTGAATGATGGTATCAGGATGCTTGCTGTAGAACCTGCAGGAAAAGGCCTTGACACAGGGGAACATGCTGCATCATTACTGAAAGGAACACCAGGAATCCTGCATGGTTTCAAAAGTTATCTCCTTCAGGATGAGAAAGGTGAACCTTTAGAGGTGCATTCCATTGCATCAGGCCTTGATTATCCTGGAGTCGGACCGGAACACTGCATGTTAAAGGATCAGAAAAAAATAATCCCTGTGTCTGTCACAGACAAGGAGGCAATCGAAGGATTCAAGGAACTTTGCAGGCTTGAAGGGATAATCCCTGCCCTGGAATCAAGTCATGCAGTTGCATATGTTTTGAAAACTGAATTCAAGCCAGAAGATATTGTCATACTGAACCTTTCAGGAAGAGGTGATAAGGATGTGGATACGATGATGTCCATTTAAAAGCCTTATGAAAGAAAAATATAGAGAATATCTTCACAGGGTATTTATAAAACAAAAACCTTAAGGGGATTGAGGTGATAGACATGCGGGTACCAGGCCATTTCAAGGGATTAAGCAGGCAAGAGATCGATTTTTTGCTTGAAAAAGAGAAATACCTGAAACTAAGAGAAAACTTATAAACAAACCCTGTTTTTTTTCTTTCATGCTAATAGGTATAGTAGGAAAACCTAACTGTGGAAAGTCGACTTTTTTCAAGGCAAGCACATTGATGAATGTGGAGATTGCTAATTATCCTTTTGCAACAATCAAACCAAATCAGGGGGTTGGGTTCGTGCGGGTTGAATGCGTATGCAAGGAATTCGAGCAAACCTGTAATCCCCGCGAAGGGTTCAGTGTAGATGGGACACGCTTTGTCCCTGTGAATATAATTGATGTTGCAGGGCTTGTTCCAGGGGCTTATGAGGGAAAAGGGATGGGTAACCAGTTCCTTGATGACTTGCGACAGGCAGACTGCCTTATCCATGTCATAGATGCAAGCGGCGGAACAAACGAGAAAGGAGAGCCTGTAGAGGCTGGAAGCTATGACCCTGGAGAAGACATAAGGTTTCTTGACCATGAGCTTGACATGTGGTACATGGGGATATTCAAAAGGGTATGGGATAAATTCTCAAGGACAATCAGGCAGGAGCAGGCTGACCCAGCTAAAGCTATAGCAAAACAGTTCTCAGGGCTTGGAGTGACAGAGGACCTTGTGAAGGAAACTTTTGCAAGACTAAAACTGCCGCAGGATCTTACTGCATGGAGTGATGAGAACCTGAAAGCTGTTGTTACTGAGTTTCGAAAAGCAACAAAACCGATGGTTATAGCTGCAAACAAGGTAGATACAGATACAGGAAAAAAGAACCTGAAAAACCTGAAAGAAAGGTTTCCTGAACATAAGATCATAGGATGCTCTGCTGAATCTGAACTTGCATTGAAGGAAGCTGCAAAGCATGGATTAATAGGATATATTCCAGGAGACAAGAGTTTTAGTGAAAAAGGAGAACTTACAGATGCCCAGAATAAAGGGCTGGAATTCATATCATCAATGCTTAAAGAACAGGGCGAGACAGGAGTCCAGAAGATACTTGATGCAGCAGTCTTTGATGTGTTGGGATTCATTGCAATCTTTCCGGGAGGGGTCAACCGCCTTACTGATTCTGATGGAAATGTCTTGCCTGATTGCTTTCTGATGCCTGCAAATACAACTGCGCTTGATTTTGCTTACAGGCTGCACACTGATTTTGGGAAGAATTTTATCAAGGCTCTTGATGTGAGAACAAAGAAACCTGTGGCAAAGGATCAGGTACTTAAGCATAGGGATATACTGGAGATCAAGACCTGAAACTCTTTGATATGTCAACGTAATACTTGCCGTCCTCAAGCCTGAACACAAGAGGCTCGCGCTTGAAAAGATGGGAAAGGTCAAGTTCGTACTTGCCTGGCTTAAGAACTCTTATTGCTTCAAGATCAAGAATTACAGGTGCATCTGAATCTATCTGATTTCCTATGAGATCATAGATATCTTCTTCTATCTGTTTCTTCTCATTATCACTTAGCTTGATGCTGTCAGCGACTTTCTTTGCTTCCTCAAGCTTCTCTTTCTTGACGAAGAAAAACATCTTGCAGCCGCAACTACAGCCTTGGAGAATCTCTTTTGCTCCATCATCATACATTCGTGAACAACGTACACATTGATGCGGCATTTTATTTTTTCTTTTTTTCCTGTGTCAGGAGCTCAATCTTGGAGGGGTTTTTCTTTATCTCCTTGACGACTGAGGCCGGACCTATTATTGTCATGCCCTGGCGATCCCCTAAAAGAAGATTGCTCAGCAGTTTCCTGAATGCTCCCGTGGAATCACCCGGGTCGATGGTTGCAATCTCTATACCTGTAAAATCTGCATTTATCTCTTCCATTGTAGCTTTTATCAGCTCTTTCTCCTCGTCACGCTTAAGCCTTCCCTGGAGAAGAACTATCTTATCTTCCTTGGAGATAGTCAAGAGTTTACGTATGCGGCCTACTGAACTCAAATGTTCGATCTCACTGTATGGTACAATTTGTAAAGTAATCATGGTCTTCATCTCGCGATCTTGAAAAGGGTTTCATAGAAATCATTCATGTGATTCCCGTACTTGGCTGAAACACCCACCACTTCATATTGGGGAAAGGCGTCCTTAACCCTTTCAAGCTTTGCTTTCTTCAGGTCGACCTTGTTTGCAACTATCAGGACAGGGATGTCACGGGCCTGTAGGTTTCCTATGATAGTTATGTTAACCTGGCTCATTGGGTCTATTGTGGAATCCAGGACAATTATGACAAGGTCCATGTTATCCAGCCACTTGATGGCATCGATTATCCCTTTGGTGGCCTCCTTTGCACGGGCCTTGGATTCGTCCTCATCCATTCCTTTCTTCACGAAATCTTCATAGTCTATCCTGGTTGCAATACCAGGGGTATCAACAAGATTGAAGGTCAGCTCCCTTCCCTTTGACTTGATGCTGACCTGCTCTTTTATCTGGATCTCACGGGTCTCGTGGGCTACATTGGATGTTGAACCCATCTCTTCACCAAGCCAGTCCTTACAGATCTGGTTTGCAAGGGTTGTCTTCCCTCCATTAGGAGGGCCATATAGCCCTAGCTTGACGTGTTTCTTCTTCTTGAAGATATTTAGCATGAATTTATTCATCAATCGCCTAAATGTTTTGATCATATAACCACCACTGCTGAATTTTAGGGATTCACTGTGTTTAAATAATTTTCTATGCTAGACAGTTAAGAGCCAGGTTTGAATATAAAGATAATTTCTAATTTTAATAATTTTTGAGGGATATTTTTTTCTTTTTTTGTATTTTTATGTAAATATTTGGATTTTTAAAGTTCAATTAGCTACTTTTTGTTATAATAATCCATATTTTTGATTTTATCTATACTTTAAAGGCAATATTAGAAATTGTAGAAAAGCTTTTATATTCTTAGGATAAAATTATTTACATGCTTTACCTGGTACCTACACCCATCGGCAATAGGGAGGATATAACCTATAGGGCTGTAAGGATAATGGGAGAAGCAGACCTTGTTGCTTGTGAAGATACAAGAAGGACGGGATTGCTCCTGAAGCATCACGGGATAAAAAACAAGCTTGAGTCATTCCATGAGCATAACGAAAAGAGAAAGATCCCAAGACTCATGCAGCTATTGAGGGATGGAAAGACTATTGCCCTTGTAACTGATTCAGGGATGCCTTCAATATCAGACCCAGGAGTCACGCTTGTACGCGCATGCAGGAAAGAAGGGATTGAAGTAAGTGCCCTTCCTGGACCAAGCGCATTTGTCACAGCGATCTCAGGATCAGGGTTTCCTACCCATGCAGTAAGTTTCTATGGGTTTGTGCCAAAAAAACAAGGGAGGCGAGAGGAGTTTTTCCGAGCTCTAAAGGACAGGCAGGAAACCATCACATGCTATGAATCACCATATCGAATACAAAAGACACTTGCAATAATAGAGAAACATTTGCCGGAATGGCAAGTATGCGTGTGCAGGGAGATATCAAAAAGATTTGAGGAATATGCAATAGGCACAGCAGCTGAGTTGCAGGATAAGATAAAGCCAAAAGGAGAATTTGTGCTGGTATTACACTCGCAGGGAATGGCCTCCTGACGCTACCCCCCCAGGATATTCGTTCTTTGGGGGCCATTTCCTACCCCTACAATGGAACTGGATGAGAAAGACCTTCGGATAATCGAAGCACTACAAGAGGATGCAAGAGCCACTATTAAATGGATTTCTCATAAGACAGGAATCAAGCAATCAACTGTGCATCAAAGGATGCAGAGGCTTATAAGAGAGGGTGTCATAGAAAGGTTCAGTGTAACATTAAGCCCGGAGTTCAGTGAACAAAAGGTGCTTTTGTTCTTAGGGGTTGAAAAGCCCCTTCCAAAGCAGGCTTTGCAGGACAAGAGGATAACCGAGGCATTCTCAGTATCAGGAGAGTATGACCTTGTAATGAAGGTACAGGTAAAAAACATTTCTGAATTCAGCACATTCCTTTCAGAACTGAAAAGCAATTATCATATCATAAGCAGCTCAAGTGTTATCTGCCTTTCAGCCCTTAAGTAATTTTTCAACACTGGTTGTTATGAATCTTGTCTTCTGGCCGGTATAAGTCACATGAAGTTCTTTATGAGCCCGGCTCAAAGCAACATAGAGGAGTCGTCGTTCTTCCTCATCCTTATCATAATCCTCCACCTTGATTGCATCAAGTATCGGGTGGTCTGATGCCTTGCAGGGATAATTAAGGAAACTGCACCCTATGGCAAATACTACTTCTGCCTCAAGACCTTTTATGGAATGAACTGTGGATAAGACAACCTGGCCAGGTGAGGGTATCTCGTTGCCGTCCTCTGATTTGTGAAGGTGCCTGATGTTCCTCTGCTTCAGATAATCTGAAAGGTCTTTTAACTGCTTGTTTGTCCTTGCAAGGATGAATATCTGGTTTCTAGGGCATTCTTTCTTCAGGAGGGTCTTTATCACAAAGTCAAACTCTTCTTCCTGGGTATCAAACTTTTTTATGCTGGTTGTCCCGCCATTTCTTGTGCTTTTTAGATCAGGGAGTTTCATGGGCTTTATTGCTGAGTTTATGGTTTTTACTATGCGCTCTCTTGAGCGGTAATTGTCAGTCAGGCTTATCACCTCTGAATCATTGTAGCGCTCTGGGAACTCAAGTATGTATTTTATCTTTGAACCGCGCCAGCCATAGATGGACTGCCGTGGATCGCCAACACAAAAGAGGTTCTTTGGGCTTAGTATGTCAAGCAATTCCATCTGCTGGGAATTGACATCCTGAAACTCGTCCACCAGAATATGATCGAATGAAGGGACATAAGAGGGATATGATCTGAAGAAATTTATGCAGTCCAACAACTGATCAGTATAATCGCGAAGGCCCCTCTTTTGCATGGTATCGTGCATCTCTTTGCAGATTGGCATCATGAACCCATATTCCTGCTGGTGAAGCTCATCGAATGGTACATTCTCAAGCTTGCAAAGATCAATCACTGAAAAACAATCATTAAGAAATATCATGGAAAGCTTGTCTTTTCCCTGCCTTAGTTTTGTCTTGCTGAAATAATTGTTTAGGACGTAGTCCATGCTGATGTTTTGTTTTTGTAGGACATGGTTGAGAAGCTTGATCTTGTCCTTGAATGATATGACTGATGTCTTTTGCTTGTAGATGACATCCTCAAATGTGGAGAGGTATTTCTCGCAGAAAGAATTGAATGTGTGGATTGCCACCTTGTCTGAATCAACACGCTGCTGCATCTCTTCACGGGCTTTGCGGGTGAAGGTTATTGCAAGAATCCTGCGGGGCTTTACAGAACGATAGCGCATAAGGAAATCAATCCTCCTGGTAAGGACTGTTGTCTTTCCTGTACCTGCGCCTGCAACGCAAAGGATGTTTTTAGCATTTGAGATTATTGCTTTCTTCTGGGAATCATTGTAATAGGAGAGATATGGTTCAAGTGCAGTGAAACACTGATGTTCTTCATCAGTTATTTTTGTTGTAAATGTGCGCATACTGGCTGGTTGCTTGTTCAAGACTTCTGCCATCTTTGGGTCCACCAGCTCGTAGTCGCCTTTCTTGGTGCGGGTAAGGACACGGTAATGGGTGCCTTCTATTGTCGTTATCTCAAGAAGCTTGTGTTTCATTAGAAGGTCTATTATCTCCTCAACCTCCTGGGGCTGGTAGAGCTCAAAATAACCAAAAGTGCGGCGCTTGTCAAGCCTGTTCCTTTTTATTGATGGGTTTGAATCTATACCACGCAAATAGTCGATCAAAAGCTTTTTTCCTACATTGAAAGGAAGGTCTGTGAAAGCCCTGAGAACAGGGATATATTCGATACCCATTGAATTGGCTAAGAAAGGTCTGCTTAAATAATTTTTGAACCGTAGGTTGTAATCTTTTTGGCTATGAGGTCGCGGGTTTTTTGGTTGAAGGGAAGATCTTCAATCTCATCTATGGTGAAATCAGGCCTTTGAGTAAGATTGCTCTGGAACTCTACAACTTTCTCGATTTCCTCTTTAACCAACCTACCGGTGTCGGTGCCAAGGATCTTTAAAGCTGGTAGTTTTGTAATATTGTCTGCACCTGCAAGAACAAGACGTGAATAATAACTGATCTTATCAGACCAGGCACCTGCCACTATATCTATATTAGGGAATGCTTTTCTTACTGAACTTATCCACCATTCATAGTAATCTATTGGAGGAGAAGATGTGAAAGGGGTTTTTGGGTGAGGGTTAAGTGCATAGAAAGTAATCTTGTCTATAGCATGAGCCTTCAGATACCTGAGAAGAAATTCAAGATCCTCTTTTGTCTCACCAAGGCCTATGATAAGAGTCACTGCTTTTTTTAGACCTAGCCTGTCGCATGAGCTGAACATCTTTTCAATCTCTGAAAGAGGCTTTGAAGGGCAAACCTTTTCTCTTAATCCAGGATTTGCGCATTCAAGGGTTCCTGCAACGCCGCATATATGAGGAAGAAATGAGGAGAGTTCATCTTCTGTAAGAGTTCCCATGTTAAGCCATTGCTTTTCACCTGTTATTGCGTGGATTCCTTTGGTTATCTCTATCAATTCATCAAGATCATATGAATCATAACCACCGGAAATGAATTCTATGGGCCAGTTGCATTTATGGGAGATCATAGCCTCAGCATATACTGATTCTTTCCTTCTGCGGGATTTCTTAGGCGAGGTTTTCAAAGTGGACATGTAACAGAATGTACAATCCCTTCTTGAACAATACCAACTCAGAAACAATGCTCTTTCAAATCTTACCATTATAGAAGAGGGCTAAAAGAATCTTTAAATCATTTTAGAAAATTATATTAATAGAGGGATGAAGCGAAAAAAACATGAATTACAAAATCAAAGATATAAACCTTGCAGATTGGGGACGTAAAGAGATCGAGATCGCTGAAAAAGAGATGCCAGGGCTGATGGCACTAAGGGAGAAGTATGGGGAAGAAAAGCCTCTTACAGGTGCAAGTATCACAGGATGCCTTCACATGACAATACAGACCGCAGTGCTTATTGAGACCCTGGTAGAACTGGGAGCAAAGGTACGATGGTCATCATGCAACATATTTTCAACACAGGATCATGCAGCTGCTGCAATCGCAAAAGCAGGGATTCCTGTCTTTGCATGGAAAGGAGAGAGTCTTGAAGAATACTGGGAATATGTATACCAGTCACTTGCTTTTGAGGACCTGCCTGATCTCATCGTTGATGATGGGGGAGATGCTACACTGATGGTACACAAAGGGGTAGAGGTCGAAAAGAACCCTGCATTGCTGGATGAAGAGCATGAGGAAGGTGATTTCAAGGAACTCATGAAAAAGCTCAAAGATATCTACCAGAAGGATCCTACTTACTGGTCAAGGGTTGCAGAAAAGATGAAGGGTGTTTCTGAAGAAACAACAACAGGTGTGCATAGACTTTACCAGATGATGGAGAACAAGACACTTCTTTTCCCAGCATATAACGTGAATGATTCTGTCACCAAGTCAAAGTTCGACAATCTTTATGGATGCAGGGAAAGCCTTGCTGATGGCATCAAGAGAGCAACTGACGTGATGGTTGCAGGAAAGACAGTGGTTGTACTTGGCTACGGAGATGTTGGTAAAGGATGCTGCCAGTCAATGAGATCTTACGGGGCACGAGTCATTGTCACAGAGATTGATCCAATCTGCGCATTGCAGGCATTGATGGAAGGGTATGAAGTGCGTTTCCTTGAAGAGGTCCTGAGCGAGGGAGACATCTATGTCACAGCAACAGGGAACTGTGATGTCATCAGATACGAACACATGAGAAAGATGAAAGACCAGGCAATTGTCTGCAATATAGGTCATTTTGACAGCGAGATACAGGTTGCTGAACTGAATGCGCACGTACAAAAGGAAGAGATCAAGCCACAGGTGGACAAGTACACATTCCCTGAAGGGCATGCAATCTATGTTCTTGCTGAGGGGAGGCTTGTAAACCTGGGGTGTGCTACAGGACATCCCAGCTTTGTTATGTCCACGTCATTCACAAACCAGGTGCTTGCCCAGATTGAGCTTTGGAAGCAGGAATCAGATATATCCGTCATGCGCCTTCCAAAGAAGCTTGATGAGGAGGTGGCTGAACTGCATATCAGGAAACTGGGAGCGCAGTTGACAAGCCTTTCTGAGAAGCAGGCTGAATATATAGGCGTGCCAAAAGAAGGACCTTTCAAGCCTGAACATTACAGGTATTAATTTTATTTTCTTAGAATTCTTCTTAAAATATTTTCTGGTTTGAATATACCTTGAATCCAGTGGGCTCAAGATGGACTGGATAGACGCCTTTCTGATGATTGGTCTTTCGCATCTTCAATATAGTAAGTGCCCGGAAGAATTCAGCAACATCTTTTCTTCTTACCATCTGAAGATAGATTGTGCCATCGCATACAAAGTCATAGAAACTGTATTTTATGTCAGACATCTGCCCTTCTTCACGCTCATGCAATAGAAGGATGGTAAGATTAAGCTGTTTCATGTGCTTTATAAGTTCAGCTGTAGCGCCACGATCACCATACTTGCTGTGGGATAGGTGCAGGACCAAAGAGATGGAATCAAGGCACATGCGCTGGGCGCCGAATGACTTGATCTCGTTAAGGAATGCATTATCTATGATCTTCAAAAGAGCCTCTTCTCCCTGGGTATAGTCTACATCCAGCTTGAGCATGAGAAGCATCCCTTCATCAATAAGTTTCTGGAGGTCAAAGCCATAACGTTTTGCCTGGAGGATAAGACTGTCAACATCCTCCTCTAATGTTATGTAGATCCCTCTCTCACCGTACTTGAGAGCTCCGTTTGCCAGGAACTGAAGCCCGAACGTGCTTTTACCGCTTCCAGGTGTCCCGCTTACAAGGGTGGCAGTACTCTTTGGAATACCTCCTTCAAGCAGGTTGTCAAGCCCGGATATCCCAGATGGGACACGGGCAATAAAGCTATTTGAAGGGTCTGTTTCAGGTTGAGTGTTCATTCCTTCTGGACCAAATCCCATATTCAACACTTATTAATCTCATTTATCTCAATAGGATAATCGGTGCAAAGGACCGGTTTATCCATGTCAAGGTCATTTATCCTTGGTATAAGCTTAATCTTCTCAATCTCCCCATATTGTGAGACATCATAAGCCACCTGTTTCTCAATCGTCATCCCAGAGGATAATGGCTCGTCAAGCAATTCTGTCTTATAAAGACGCTTGCCTATAACCCATACCTGCATCGACTGGATGGGTTTTCCGCGGTTTACGCCAATAAGGGATATCTCTCCTGCTTCATTGTCATAACAAAGAGAGCTTATATTATCAACTGAGACAATCTCAAATGCCACACCACTGCAAACATCAGTCATATTTATCTCTCCATGCCCGCTGCTCTCACGCATCTGATCTCCAAGGCTCATTATGAGGATTCCAAGGGAGATAGCGAAAGCAATGAGAAGGAGAGTTGCAAGTAATGGAGACATCCCTTTTTTTTTAATCATACAGCATAGACCCCCTTCCCCCTATTTATAATTATCGGTCGACACTAAACTCGTTGTTCTGCAAGGTCAGATGGACATCTTTTTTAGGAAGGACTGTGGGAAAATTAAGGATTTTCAGGTTCAGGTTATCGTCAAGCTGCAATGCCCCACCCATAAGATGGCGGATTGTCATCTCAACCTTTGGATCATGCATTCCGCTTGAAAGCACAAAGAGACCAACTCCACCAGCCCTGCTCATCTTAGGGATTATGGACTGGAGGAAATAGTAAACTGTATCTGGGCTGCTATACATAAGAAGTGTTGAAAGTGAATCGAATACAAAGCGAAATGAAGTGAAATTACTCTTATTGAATGCGATCTGTATATCAGAGAGTGCAATTGCCATATCAGACAGGGCAACAGGGCCGCCAATACGTTTTATGTTTACAGTATCCTGGACGTCCTTGCTGGCATTGATAGAATATGTATCTACCCAAAACATCCTGTTCTCTTCTTCAGCTTTGCTGAATCCCTCGCCACCCTTTTCCTTGAGATTCTCAGGTGCATCATCGGTGGTGAGCATGACTGCAGCCTCATTATTTACAAGACCTTTACTGAGGAAATCCAGGCAGAAAAGGCGCGCTTCGATTATAGGCGGAGCTATAAGAAGGATGGAGGAACCATGGGGTATACCTCCCTGAAATACTTCATCAAGACCAGTAATCCTGGTCTTCAATTTCTCGGCATCAGACATCTTCTCTGACATAAGAAGTCTACTATTTAAATGTTTTCTGATTTCTCGATTACAGACCTCACCTTCTCTGAGAGTGAGGACAGATCAAAAGGCTTTATTATGTAATCCTTGACACCCAAAAGCTGGACCTTGTCTTTGCTTTCTTTTGAGAGCGGTTTTGCGCTTACTACCATGACAGGTATCTTGCGGAGGCGCTCATCTTTTTGCAGGTTCATGAATACCACCCAACCATTCATCTTAGGCATCATGATATCAAGAAGGATAATGTCAGGAGTGAAGTCCTTCAGGATCTCAAGGCTTTCCGGGCCGTCTCGAGCAACATTGACCTCATATCCTTCAGTCTCAAAGACATCTTTAAGAAGAGACAGGGTGTCTTCCTCATCATCGATTATAAGAATCTTGTATTGGGCCATTAAATGATATAATTTATGCAGGAATTTATATATTTTTGGAATTGTTGTTCACGATAGTTTTAAGAAAGCTGGAAGAAACTTTCCAAATATGCACAGGGTCCAGAAGATATTATCGCAGAGGGGCTATTGCTCACGAAGAAAGGCAGAAGAACTCATTGATGAGGGAAGAGTAGCTGTAAATGGAAAGACAATCACCATCGGAGACAAAGCAGAAGAGAATGATGAGATAAAGGTAGACAACAAGCCTGTCAACAGTCAAAAAAGAGTCTATATCAAACTCAATAAGCCGGCAGGATGTGTGACTGCGCTGAGGGATGCAAAACCCACTGTGATGGAGTATATAGATCTGAAAGAGCGTGTTTTTCCTGTGGGAAGGCTGGATTACAATACCTCTGGATTGCTCTTACTGACAAATGACGGGGATTTTGCTAACAAGGTTATGCATCCAAGATACGAGACTAAGAAGAGGTATGAGGTCACACCGGACAAGCCTTTAACAGAAGAGGACATTGAGCGTATCGAGAATGGGATAAATATTGAAGGAAAACGTACGACTCCTGCAACAGTGAAGAAGAAGGGAGACGTATATGAGATAATCATACATGAGGGAAGAAACCGGATAATAAGAAGGATGCTTCATGCCTGTGGATATAAAGTGAGAAAACTACACAGGACACAGATCGGAAATATCAGGCTTGGAAACCTTGAGGCAGGAGACTATGCGCATCTTACCAAGAAAGAGATTTCTGAATTCAAGTAGGAGAAATAACTAGGTAGGATACATAAGATTTATATACTAACTTTCAGTAAATACTGAAAGATGAAAAAGTTAGAGAAAGAAGTCTATGGGGTTTTTGAAGGAATCATGCAGGACTTTGGCCTGGATACCCTAAGCGGCAGGATATTTGTAGCACTATTTCTGGCACCTGGAGAAATCGCCCTGGAAGAGATTGCAAAAAAGACAGGGTACAGCCTTTCCAGCGTAAGCACAAAGATGCGATTCTTTGAACAGACTGATCTTGTAAAAAGGAAGCGAAAACCTGGCTCAAAGAAAGTCTATTTTCTCATGGACATGGATGTTACTGAACTTACCAGACACAAAATCCAGTTATCATTAGACCGGGAGATCAAACCACTAAAAAAACAGATTCCTGAGATAATAAAAAGGCATAAGCCTGTAAGCAATCAATCAACAGATGTATCACAAAGAATCCAGACCCTGGAGAAAATGATGAAGGATGTGAAGCATGTTGAAGCTGTACTTAAAAAAACATTGGATGAATTATGATGAAAGAAGAGATAATAACCCTAAAGGATGTATGGAAAACCTATCGCATGGGTGATGTTGAGGTGCATGCACTGAGGGGACTGAACCTTTCAATAAAGAAAGGAGAATTCGTATCGATACAAGGTCCAAGCGGAAGCGGTAAATCCACAGCCATGAACATGGTTGGCGCACTTGACCTTCCTACAAGGGGAAAGATATATCTTGATAATAAGGATATATCAACCATGAGTGAATCTGATCTTGCCCAGATAAGGGGAAAGAAGATAGGTTTCATCTTCCAGCAGTTCAACCTGATCCCAACAATGAGTGCTCTTGAGAATGTTGCGCTTCCAATGATGTTTCAGGGAGCGTCAAAGGAAAAGAGGGAAAGAAGGGCAAAAGAATTGCTTGAGATGGTGGAACTTGGTGAAAGGCTTGATCATAAACCATATGAGATGAGTGGAGGGCAGCAGCAGAGGGTTGCTATCGCAAGGTCTCTAGTGAATGAACCTGAAGTAATCCTTGCGGACGAGCCTACCGGAAACCTGGATTCAAAGACAAGCAATATCGTTATGGAATTCCTGAAAGACCTTCACAAGAATAAAAAAACAACAATCATCATGGTAACACATGATCCTGATACTGCAAAATTTGCCGAAAGGGTTGAATCACTTCATGACGGACAGATAATCAAAAGGAGGAAGAAAAAATGAAAAGGTTTTTACTGATACTATTACTGCTACCATTTGCTTTTGCGCAAGTACCTGACACTGCGAAGATCAACGTGGATCTCCTGAGCCAGGATCCTGATCCAGTAGGGCCTGGTTCAATCGTGGATGTCAGATTCCAGGTCAATAATATCGGAACTGAAAGCATAAAAGGGGCTTTGCTGGAAGTGACTCCTGATTTCCCATTCTCAAAAGCAGGAGAGACTCAAAAGACTCTAGGAACAATAAATGCAAGACAGATAGGTGAAGAATCTTATGTGGTCTTCTTCAAGCTTCATGTTTCTGAGGAGGCTACAAGCGGAATCTATGACCTTGACCTGAGGATCTCATTGGATGGGGGAAATACCTACAAGTATCTGAATCCTTACAATATCAGGGTAGAGACTGAAGACCCTATCCTTGCTATAGATAGCGTGAAAAGTGAACCTGAACTTGTCAGTCCGGGAAAGGATGTTAATGTAAGCATTGGTCTCAAGAACATGGCTGAGACATTCTTCAGAAGGATAAGTGTCAAGATGGGTCTTGAAGATATGCCTTTCTCACCTATAGGAAGCTCAAATGAGAAGACCATCGATATCCTTAGGGGAAATGCACAAAGATCCGTAGACTTCATGATGAGCGCTGATGCTGATGCTGATTCAGGGATATACAAGATTCCAACAACCATCACTTTCACAGATGACAGCGGAGAGATAAGGACCTCACAGCAGATAATCAGCATAAAGGTTGGAAAAGAACCTGAACTTATGGTGCAGCTTGACAATAATGAGCCGTTCATAATAGGTTCCACAAATGAGTTAGAGATACGTTTCATCAATAAGGACACTGAGGATGTCAGGTTTCTTACTGCAAAATTAAGAGACAGTGACGAGTATGAGATTCTATCGTCAAAATCAGAATATGTTGGAAACATTGACTCAGATGACTATGAGACTGCAGAGTATGATATAAGATGCATAAAATGCGATGATGGGGAATCTACATTCACAGTGGATGTTGAATATGCAGATGAGAACAATAACCAGTATTCTGAGACATACACTGTGACAAACAAGGTATTCACGCAACAGGAAGCAGTAGAGCAAGGATTGGTACAAAAGAATAACACTCTTGGAGTACTGATTGTCATAGCTATAGTTGTGGTGGGATTCCTTATCTACAGGTATAGAAAGAAGAGAAAATGATACTGGATCTCTTCAGGGTCTCACTGCGAAATCTTGCCAGGAGAAGGACCCGGTCATATCTTACAATGATTGGGATTTTCATAGGTATTGCAGCGGTAGTTTCCCTCATCGGACTTGGTGAAGGATTGCGGACAGCAATAACCAGCCAGTTCGGTTTCCTTGGAACAGACATGCTTACCATACAGGCAAAGGGAGTTACCGCAGGTCCACCGGGAACAGGGGCAGCAACGCCTCTTGAGCAGGACCTGGTAAGAGAGATAGAAGATGTTGATGGCCTTGAGACTGTGTTTGGGAGATATATCACTTCTGCAAAGACAGAGGTTGATGATTTCAGTTTTGTCTCTTTTGTGGGATCTATACCTAATGACGAGGCACGCAGGACTTTTGAGAGGATGTTCAATCTTGAAGCTGAAAAGGGTAGACTCCTGAAAGACGGGGATAACAATAAAGTAATGCTCGGGAATGATTTCATGGAGTCAACAAGCAACAGGGACGGGCTTCGTGTGGGAGATAGCATCACAATAAAAGATAAGGAATTTGAGATAGTAGGATTCATAGAGAAAAAGGGGAGTTTTACTGTTGATTCTATAGTTTTCATGAATGAGGATACGATGAAGGATCTCTTTGAGATTGATGAGACTGTAGACGTGATTATTGCAAAAGCCAGGGATGTTGATGATATACCTAAGATAAAAGAAGACATAGAAAAGGTATTAAGGAAGGAGAGGGATGTTGATTTGGGAGACGAAAACTTCGAGGTGCAGACTCCTGAAGGGACCCTTGAAACACTTAATTCCACACTTTTTGCAGTACAACTATTTGTGACAATCATAGCGCTGATCTCAATCCTTGTGGGAGGGATCGGTATAACAAATACAATGTATACTTCAGTCCTGGAACGAACAAAAGAAATAGGGATACTCAAATCAATCGGTGCGCGAAATTCTATGGTATTTTCCATATTCCTTATGGAGTCAGGATTGCTTGGGATGATGGGGGGATTGATCGGAATATTGCTGGGGCTTTCCCTTGCTTATGGGCTTGCAGGAATTGCAAGAGTTACACTGGGTATTGACATGATACAGGCCCAGGTATCTTTACTGCTTATTGCGGGATCATTAGTCTTCTCGTTCCTGATCGGGACAATATCAGGGGCTTTGCCTGCGTACCAGGCTTCAAAAAAGAATCCAGTGGATGCGTTGAGATTTGCAAAATGATGGACTTATTCAAATATTCATTGAAGAATGTTGCAACCAGAAAGCTGCGAAGTTTCCTTACAACACTTTCTATAGTGATTGGGATTGCATCAATATTTGCAATACTTTCGTTTGGACTTGGCCTGCAGTCATACATAAATGAGCTTGCAACAGAGGCGGGAAGCGACAAGTTTTTCATACAGGCAAAGGGGATGGGTGCACCTGGAACAGATGAGAGTTTCTCAATATCAGAACAAGATCTGGAAATAGTTTCTGGTATCAGTGAAGTGGAAGAGGTTACAGGACTGTACATGAAGGTTGCAGAGATAAGATATGATGATGAGACTGTCTACAAATTCATAACAGGTGTTGATCCTGACCAGCTTGACATGATAGAGGAAGCGTTCACTGTAGAGATCTTTGAAGGTAGAAGGTTAAGGGAAGGCCAGAAGAGCAAGGTTGTCCTTGGATATAATTACAGGGAAAAACTGTTTGATGATACTGTCTACGAGGGAGACAAGATAGAAATCCAGGGGAAGAGATTTGATGTAGTAGGATTCTATGAAGAGATAGGAAATGCGCAGGATGATGAGATGGTTTACATGACCCATTCTGCAATGGAGGAATTGTATCCTGAGATAGAATATTCTTTTGTCATCGGAAGAGTAAAAGATAATGTTGACATGGACAATATTGCCGAAACAATCGAAGAGGAGTTAAGGGATGAGAAAGGGATAGAAGAGGGTGAGGAAGAATTCTTTGTCCAGACATTCAGTGATGCGCTTGAGACTTTCGGTACGATAATTGACGTACTTAATGCTATCCTTTTCCTTATTGCTTTCATATCGATGATTGTTGCTTTTGTGAATATCATGAATACCATGTATACTGCTGTCATTGAACGTACAAATGAGATCGGCATAATGAAGGCTATTGGTGCAAGGAACAGTTCAATACTCATCATCTTCCTGTTTGAGTCTGCATTCCTTGGATTTATAGGAGGAGTGATAGGGGTTGGATTGGGTTATATCATTGCAAGCATCGGAGGGAATTTTGCTGCAAGTGCAGGTTATGCTTTGTTGAGCCCGGCCTTCCCACCTGTTCTTATAGTAGGTTGTGTAGCATTTGCAACAGGGGTAGGCGCCCTTGCAGGGGTGCTTCCCGCGCGACAGGCAGCACAACAGAATCCTGTGGATGCACTTAGATGTGAGGAATAATTTTTAAACTTATAACTTATTTAATAATGGAAATTTTATATTATGGATGAAACAATCATTTATGAGGCTGATTTTTGGAAAGTTGTCTAATCCCTTAGCATATTTAGATGTGTAATTGTTCTCAAAAGAGATTGTTGAGAAATGAAGATGGATGGATTTTCATAAAAACATTGTTCAAAAGTTAGAATCTGCTTTGTAAAAGTGAAAAAACTCATATCAGGATTTATACAAAAACCTTTGATAATAGTATTTTTTCGTGCAGGAGGAATACAGAAATTAGTTTGAATAAATTATTAAAAATAAAAATTATTTTGATCCGTATGCTTCCGGATCATCATCACCGAAGTCCTCAGAATCTTCTGGAGCTGGTTCTTCGGAAGGAGCGTTAACCTCATCTTTTGAAACTTCTATGTAGGCTTTATCTGATTTTATTGGTCCGTCTGATTCGCCAATCTTCTCTGCAAAAGCCATCTTTCGTAATACTTTATTTATCCGTATCTTGACCTTGTCACCTTTCTGTGTATCAGGGACAAATATCACAAATCCCTTTCGCTTGCAGATCCCATCGCCTTTCTCACCGACGGCTTCTACTTCCACATTTAGAGTCTGGCCTTCTAAAACAGGCCGGAAATCCGTATCTCCAAAGTCTTGTCTCATTTCTTATTTTCACCTAATTCATATTCAGGCTGTGCCTGATTGCATGTTAAAATACCTGCAAGTTTATAAAAGTGGTGGTTATCCAAACTCAATTTCATTTGCCGCAAGATAATCACACACTATCCTGTTGCTCTCAAAACAGTTCCGGCTGCAACCTTTCTTATACTGGTAAAAATAGCCAGGGGTTTTCAGCATATCCTTCTCTTGTGCCACATTCTCTATGATTAAGGGCATGGCTTCATGGAGGAAATGGTCAGGTGCAAATCTTGTTATGGGAGAGTATTGCTGCTGACGGTAACTTACTGTATGATCAGGTGGCTCACCATTGAAGCCCTTATAGAATGCGCACTTGTTCAATACACAATAAATATTTTGTACTGAGAGGCCAAGATGCTCTTCAACTGACTGCTTGATTGCCCACCCATAAAAGAAGGTCTGGAGAAGGTACTTGTGCTCAGGATAAGGGGTGACGCGGTTTGTCTTGGTGTCAAGGATAAGGATATCGTAACTGTCTGATTTTTCAAGAAAGAGATAGCAATCAGGGTGATAGGATAACCTTATGCCTTTATGGGTCTGGCAAAAGGGGGTTTCAGTATAGTTGTCCGAAGATGTGGGTTCTATCCCTGCTTCCTTCAAGGTCTGGTAATGGACAAGCCCTTCTTTTGGGTCAGAGGAAAGGGCGTGTATGAAACTTCCTCTTATGGCGGGCAGAGGAGTCATGGTCTCTGGATGATAATGTTCCCATATCAATGAGTCAGCAGGTGCATTAGCTTTGAGTATCTGCAGGAATTCTTCTTCAGGCATTTCTGATATAAGTTTTTCAACTGTGCAACCTAGGTCAATTGTTCCTTCATTAAAATCTGATAACCATCTTTTGTCAAAGTGGGGATTTGCATTAAGGGAGAATTCTGAACCACGGATGTGCCCTTTCATATTGGTTATGGAGGGAATGGAAAAGAAACCATCAATCTTGTCTGGAGTCAATACTTTCTTTCCTTCGAGCTCTTCCTGCCAGCGGTATATTCTTTTTGATAGTGCGCGGAAATCGTCGTATACAGGAGGGTCTGATCTTAAGAGTTCAGCGAGCCTGAGTTCTATGCGCTTGAAACCAAGGCCGTAGAGGGATGCAAATGATGATGCGGCCTGGTAGCCTTCTTCATCTTCCCTGCGCAGATCGTCAACCAGATCATCCAGGTTAGGATGTCTTCCAATGCAAGAGGATTCTATAAGGGCAAATGGATGCCTTGATGATTCATAATCAATAGGAGAGGCATGAGAAACAGGCCTGAACCTCTGTCGCTCTTCATTACAGGTATTTGCCATGAAACCTAACAAGCGGCCAATTGCGGTTGGATCGCATATGCCAAAGGATGACTTGTTGGTTCCTGTGAGTATGCCTTGGCCGATATGGGCAAAGGGTAATCTTTTGGTGGTGTAGTTATTGACAGAGGCGATGACTGCGCTTGAATCAGCGCCTTTCTCCATGTAAAGAGGAATCTCTTTTATTCCAAGATCCCTGAAACGGGGCAGTGCTGAGGGAAGGAGTTTTTCCAGAAGCACTGCATGCTTGAATGCCATTAGCTGGCGGTTTAAGTATACCTCCTCCTGGCGCTCATTATCCTTTCTCAGGAGAGAGGGATTATATGAGGATAAGGGAATCGAGTAATTAGTAGAGGTACTTGTTCCTTTGGTGTGTGAACCTACCAGGTCTTCAAGACCCTTATTGGGTATCTGAAAGTATGTTGTAGGCTGGATATACAGGAATGCAAAGTTTGAGAGGCATTGTTCTGAGAACCTGGAGATATTCTCCAGGAGAATGTTTGAGAAGATATGGTTCATGGAGTAAGGGTCAATGCCTTTTTTCTTGAAGAAATAATCATCTACCAGGGAGATGCCGTTCACAAGTATTGGGATGCGGTCGAAGCCTTCAATGCGCTCAAGGACTTTTGCTTCTCTTGCGCGGAATCTTTCCATGCGGGTGAAACCAGGAAGCGCCTCATAGGCCTTTTCGATAACAGGTGAGAGATTTTTTTTCCTGATTGTTTTTTTGAGACCTTCAGAATTATTTATACCTCTCTCTTCAAGATAAGGCTGGAGTATATAAAGGAGGGCACCTGTCTGCTTGATGCTGAAGATCGTATCAGCTTCCATGGGGGAATAAAGTGGCACTATATTTATAAATATTGGTTGTTTTTACTACTCTATGGTCAAGTATATTGCCACATACCTCAAGACAGATAAAACCAGGATGGGAAGGATTGATTCAAGGGTCAGGATTCTTGGATGGGCAGGGGAAAGTCATGGAGAGATCACAATCTCACAGCCGCACAGGATACCTTCGCGATGGATGAAAGGCTATAGTGATAACCTTGGACCATACCGCAATGCAGTAAAAGATGAGGTGGGTTCGCCGGAACAGATGATAAGGGTAGAAAAGGCATATTCCTCAAGAAATGCTGAGATTTATCACATCGTGCTTCCTTTCCTGAACAAAGAAGTCCAAAAACAGTATATCTCCAGGGACTTTCTTGTCAGTTCACCATACAACTCTTTCCAGAGGCAGGCTGAAAGAGAACTTGATTTTCCTTTTTTCACTATTGAAGATGGTGTGCCGGGTGAGCGTGCATCAATTGAGGAACTTGTAAGAAAGCCAGGGCTTGCTCTTGATTTTGAGACCCATAACTGGGAGACTATCAGGCTGCGTGATGAGCTGGATTCACTCACTGATCAAGAATTATACGAGAGACTGGGGGAAGCAGATTTCATAGACTGGATGGACAGGGAGGATTATATCCGGGTAATAGAGGAAAGAGAAAATAAGAAACGTGAAGAAAGGATAACAACTGCAAGCATCATAACTTTCGGATACGATCATGTTGTAACCACCCTTGACCCTGGAACTGATTCATTGACAGTGGATTCACCCCTGGACGGGACCCCTTATGAGATAAATGTTGTGAAGGTAGAGGACCAGGAGGAGCTGATAAGCTCAATGAATGACATAATCAATGAGTTCAATCCTTTCTTCGTGTACGGGCATAACCAGATGACTTTTGATTACAGGAAGGCACAAGAACTTGCACAGGGCCTTAGGATAGGGCTATTTGGGAAAGGTTCTGAAAGGAGGGCGGGTATTGCCGGGAATTACATCGAACAGAGGATAACACCAGGAAGGGTTGATATCGACCCAGCATTATATTCTCAAAAGAGCATGTGGAACTACAACAACAAGCTTGATACTGTCTTCTTGCATGTCACAGGGGCCAGAACCCAAAAGACCCTTAAACACGAGGAGATAACTGAAATGACTGACAGGGCTGAGAAGGGCGATAAAGGAGCTGCACAGGTACTTCTCAAGTATGCTGTAGAGGACAGCATGAAATCCTATATAATAGGTGAAGCATTGAAGCACGAGCATATCCTGCTTGCATACCTTTACTCAAGCCTCCCTGCAAGGGTTGACAGCACAGGCAACAAGACGTTGTGCGAGGAATACTGGGTGAACCAGCGCTACAAGAGGGTTAAGACATATCCATCTCCAATAAAGGATGAAAAGCTGAATGTGACTCCTAAACTTGCTGAGATGAAGATGAAAAAAACAAATTTTGACAATTTCAGTTCAATGGATTTCTTCTACAAGACACTTAAACACCATACTGAACTTAAACTACGGGCTCATAATGGGACATACCATGCTTCATTATTCGCGCCAACCCCTTATCTTAAGGCATTTGAGGAGATAACAGGACAATCGCTTAACAGAAGATACATGGGTGCCGTAATAGATGAGATCGAGAGAACAAAGGATAAAAAGAAGAAGGTCAGGCTTTCAAGATTTATTGAATCGATTCTTGAATATCCTTTATTCAGGGCATTGTCATGCCAGGATGAGGCTGATGAGAGGAAATATGCATCATTCTTTGAGAGAGGATTTAGCAAGAGGACAGCACAGGAAGACAAGACAAGAGTATGGAATAACATAAGAAACATTGCTGATGTCCTTAAAGATGATAAGATCATCAATCACAACAATAACTTCATTATCCTTGAACATAATGCTTTTCTTCCGGAAAAACTCAATTCCCTAGAGGAAGCATGCCTGGGTGTGTACCTGGGAGACGGGATCTGCGCCTCTGGGAGGAAAGGACGTTTCAGCATCAGTACAGGATATGAGCGGATAATGCAGGGGATTGCAGACCCTTGCTCTAACAGAGGAGAAAGATGTTCATTAGAAACAGAATTATATAGCAAGGCATTCATTTCAGATGGAGGTGTTCATGATTTCCTGGAATTGTGTGATTCAAGGATAAAATCATTCTATGAAGGGGAAGAGATAACTTTTTCAAGAACAGCAAAAAGGAATTCTTATGATTATTCAATCAATGCAACGCAAAAATACATAGATAAGATGCGCGAAAAAGGTGTGAGGGAAGGTGATGAATTCTCATACACTTATTCGCATGATGAACTGCGTGAGAAATTCTTCGGGAAAGGAGGTACAATAAGGGAACTCCTGAGATTCATGTTTCCTGTCATGAAACATTCAAGAAAGGGAATAGCCCTTGAAAAGCTTATGGCAGGAGAAGCAAGTGAAGAGGATAAGGAATTATTACTCTTTAGCTGACTTAATTTTCTTGGTTGATTTCTTAGCGGATTTCTTGGTCGCTGTTTTAGGGGCCGCTTTCTTGGTAGCAGCTTTCTTTGTAGTCTTTTTAGTGGATTTCTTGGTGGCTGTTTTTGTGGCGGCTTTCTTGGTGGTTTTCTTGGTGGTTTTTTTAGTTGTCTTTTTAGTGGATTTCTTCTTGGCTTTCTTCTTGGTCGCTGTGATAGGAGTCGTGTCTACCTTACCATCAACAATGCGCATCATTGTCTTGCATTTGGGATAATTATCACAGCCGAGAAATTGCCCGTAGAAACCATTCCTGAGAACCATCTTACCTTCGTTACATGCAGGACATTTCATGCCTTCCTCTGGATAGTGCTGTTTCTCTTCTTTTGTGGGGCAGTGCGGATTTATGCATATATCCTGGGGGCCTCTTCTTGGCTGGCGGATCTGCACCAGAGGCATGCCGCAGGATTCGCATTTCTTCTCTGTTGGTTTTATTGTCCCTCCGTTTGGAAGATTGTATATGGTCCTGCAATCAGGATAATTGGAACAACCGATGAAACGACCGAACTTGCCTTTTCTTATGACAAGCTCACCTTCACAGTTGGGGCAAGGTCCTACTGTTGTTGCCTGCCGGATGGCTTCATGGTTCGCTTCTGATAACTCACTTCCAAGATTAGATTCATGATTCCTGAAATCATCGATGATTTTTATTATCAGGTTTCTTGCTTTTTCTAGTACCTGTTCGGGAGAATGCTTGTTCTGCCTGATAAGGTCCATTTCCTCTTCGAACTGGCGGGTGAGTGCCTCATCAAGTATGCTGGGGCAATATTTTTCCAAGGTCTCTATTGTTGTTATCCCAAGCTCAGTCGCTTCAAGGTTTGAGTCTCCTGTGACATAGCCTCTCTGGAGAAGGGTCTCTATTATCTGGGCACGGGTTGCCTTTGTTCCAAGATTTTTCTTCTCAAGGGCGTGGATTATTGATGATTGAGTGTAACGGTTAGGAGGCTTTGTCTCTTTTGAAAGGCAGTTGATCTCGGCGATATTAACGATATCTCCTTTCTCCACTACCGGAAGGATTGTCTCTTCAATCTTGACGTATGGTGAATAGAACTCGTGCCAACCTTTCTTGAGTGTCACTGTTCCCTTGATGATAAAAGGTTCAGTATTCACATCAACAGTGAGTGTATTCGTCTCCCTAGTTGCAGGCTCTGCAAAGACTGCCATGAAACGCTTGACTACAAGGTCATATATCTTGTAGTCCCGCTCGCTTATATCATCCGGAGCAAGACCGGTAGGGTATATTGAAGGGTGAGCATCGTCTGTCTTCTTACCTTCGTTTGGTTCAAGCTTTGTCTGGAGAATCTTTTCTGCAAGTTCCTTGTAGTGTTCCTGGCGCTTCAGATGGGTAAGTATGTTCTTGAAGCCAAGTTGCTTGGGCAGCTTTTGTGATGATGTACGCGGATATGAGATAAGACCTTCTGTATAAAGGCGCTGGGCAATGTCAAGGGTTTCCTTAGGACGTATCTTGAAACACCTGTAAGCTTCCAGCTGCATGCTTGTCAGATCAAAGGGGAAGGGTGGTTTCTGCTGGAATTGCTTTTTTGTTACTTCACTTATCTTACCTTCCTTTTTTCCAGCCACATTATCCATTACCTTGTCAGCCTTCTCCTTTTCCCAGAACTTGTCTTCCTTATGAAGCCCGTTCACTTCATTGCCCTTGATTGCTCCTTTAAGTTCAATCTGCCAGAATGGGACGGGAACGAAAGCTTTTATCTCTTTCTCACGGTCAACTATTATCTTTAGTGCAGGACCCTGTACGCGGCCTGTAGAAAGTACCTTGAATCCTCCTGCGGCCTTGTTTATTGCATGGGTAAGGGCACGGGTTACATTGATACCATAATAGAAATCAAGGATATGACGGGTGACTCCTGCATTTGCAAGACCCCAGTCAAGGGTCTGTGACTTGTCCTTGTATGATTTGATTAGATCCTGTTTTGTGAGGGTGGAGAACTTCATACGGGCGGCATCTTTTGCCTTGCAGCACTGCTGGACCACGTTGAGGCCTATGACTTCACCTTCTATATCATAATCGCATGCAACGGTTAATGAATCCGCTTCCTTGCAAAGCTTCTTAAGAGTATTGAGGTATTTTCGGGAATAGTCTGCGCTCTTATCAACGTCAGCAGTTGGAATCCAGGATACATCAAACACAGGAAAACGTGACCAGGGCGTTTTCTCGGTTTCTCCAACTGTATACAGATGACCAACAGCGCATGCCACAATTATATCCTTCCCATCATGCTTCAAGAGGTAGTAGGGTACTTTATTGTGGTTTTGCTTTTGAGGAGACTTATCGGCAAGTGCTGCCGCAACTTTCTCAGCTGCGTTTGGCTTTTCTGTTATGATAAGTTCAGCCATTCATTCTGCAAAACAGGGAATTGTTTAAAAAACTTTGTATTTCAT
>CAYYOI010000022.1:0-5967 GCA_964473285.1 uncultured Methanosarcinales archaeon
TGGGTATGAAAAATATTTTAAAGTTCTTTTTGCTGGTATCTTTTATTCTGGCAACCTTTGCAATTATTCTGTTTGATCTTGACAGTTATATGGAGGTAGTAAGGGGTTATATAGAATCTCTTGGGCCATTTGCGCCGGTTGGTTTTGTTCTTTTTTATGCAGGTGGGGCAATGTTATTTCTACCGGGAACTCCTTTCTCAATTGCGTCTGGTCTGCTTTTTGGGAAGCTTATGGGTACACTGTATGCAGTTATCGGGCAGGTACTGGGAGCAACAGGCGCGTTCTTCATATCACGCTTCCTTGGAAGGGGATTTGTTGAGGATATGTGCAAGTATTTTGATCTTGGATATTATGATGAGTTATTGAAGCGCAAAGGACTTATTGCTGTTCTTTTCATGCGGGTGATCCCTCTTTTTCCATTTAATGGTATAAATTTTGTGGCCGGAGTCAGTAAAATACGTTATACGCATTTTCTTCTGGCTACTTTAATCGGGGTGATCCCAGGTACATTTATCCTGGTTTATTTTGGTGCCTCAGTTGCAGTTTTTGATGTAAGAAGTATGATCATCTCTTTTGCACTCTTCCTTTTTTTGATATTTTTGTACCCAATATTGCGGAGAGTGGTCTAACCTTTTGGAAGCTTGCTTGATTCTTCCACAGAAATTATCTTATCAATATCAATTATTATTAGCATACCTTCTTCTCTCGTGATTATGCCTTCAATCAGATCTTTATCAACTGATGTTGTTCCAGGAGCTTTTTGCATATCCTCTTCGTTTATTGAGAGAACTTCATCGACACCATCGACACGTAAGCCTACGTATTCATCTCCTCTTTCTATCACTATGATTCTTGTCTCGTTGTCTATGTCTTTTGATGGAAATCCTAATTTTTTCGCGAGGTCAACTACAGAAATGACTGTGCCTCTCAGATTGATGACTCCTTCAACATAAGGGTCGCTTTTTGGAAGGGCAGTGTAATCAGGTACTTTGATTATCTCTTTTATAACATTTATGTTTAGGCCGAAGCGTTCTTTATTCAGTATGAATTCGACAATCTTTTTCATTTTTCCAGGAACCTGTATGGGTCTATAATCGTGAGAAGCGTATCATTGTTGAATCTCGCGACGCCTACTATGTGTTCATCGCCAATCTTTTCTTTTATAAGTGATGGTGGTTTATGTAGCTTGTTCTTGTTAAGTATGATTGTTTCAGTTACACTATCCACGCGTAATCCTATCCATTCCTCTTCTATCTCTACTACTACAATACGGGTATCCTTGCTGCTGTTTTTCCTATTGACGCCCAGCTTTTTTGCAAGGTCTACTATTATGATTATTTTTCCTCTAAGGTTGATGGCTCCTTCAATATAATCCGGTGAATTTGGTATTCGGGTTATCTCAGTAGCCTTGATGATTTCAGTTATGTATTCAATCGATAAACCAAAGTATTCATCGATGAGGGTGAGGATGACCACTTGCATGGTCTCGCCTGTTTCTTCTTCGTCTGTTTCTGTCTTTGGCTTCTCTATCTTCTCTGTCAGATGTTCTTTCTTCTGGGTTTCTGTATTACTTTGTTCCTGTTGCGGCTTTTCCTCGTTTTCTGTGGATTTCTCTTCTTTTGCAGTAGATTCTTGTGTAGTGCTTTCAGAATTTTCTTCTTGATTCTTTGTTTGAGTTGTATCTTCGCTTTCCGGCATGGTTAATATCTTGAGTGGTGGGCTATTTAAATTTTTAGGGAGTACCTGGAAGTTGTAACGTCTTTATTTTGTCATTGTTTCGTGGTTTCGAAAAGGAGTATATGATTTATACCTTAGTATACAAAATAGTAATATTTATATACTAGCAGATCTGGATATATAATAATTTTAGAGGTGGCAATTATGGAGCTTTTCAATTTGGATGATATACAAACCAGCGTTCCTCAAGCTGAGAATGTGGGGCAAGCAGGCATCAAGATCATAGGTTGTGGTGGTGCAGGTAATAATATGGTCAGCTGGTTGTATCGTAAGGGTATAAAAGGAGCTGAGATCATTGCGGTCAACACTGATCAGCAGCATATCAATATCACTGAAGCTGATAAGAAATTCCTTATTGGTGAATCTGTAACAAAAGGTCTTGGATGTGGCGGATTTCCTGAAAAAGGGGCATCTGCTGCCAAAGAAAACTTGCTGGAGATAAAAGAGGTCTTACAGAATACAGACATGACATTTGTCTGTGCTGGAATGGGAGGAGGTACCGGAACTGGTGCTGCTCCTCTTATTGCCAGAACCGCGGCTGAGATGGGGAGTATCGTGATAGGTACAGTTACCATGCCCTTCAGCATAGAAAGAGCAAGGCTTGATAAGGCTGAGGAAGGACTGCAGAAGATAAGAGCTGTATGTGATACAGTCATTGTCATGGATAATAACCGTCTTGTAAAGATTGCAGGAAACCTTCCGGTGCAGCAGGCATTCGCAGTTGCAAATGAATTGATCTCCACCATGATACGTGGTATCGTTGAGACGATCTCTGTCCCTTCTCTTGTGAATCTTGATTTTGCTGATGTTAAGGCAATCATGAAGGAGGGCGGTGTTGCTGCTATTGGAGTGGGATACTCTGATACGCACAGGAGAGCTGAGGAAGCTGTTGCAGGAGCTTTATCCAACCCGCTTCTTGATATAGACTATAAAGGAGCAGATGGAGCGCTTATCCATATCGAAGGAGGAGATGATATGACTCTTGAAGAGGTTGAGCGTATCGGCGATGAGGTGACCAGCTATCTTGAGGAGGATGCCAACGTCATCTGGGGCGCAAGGGTAAGCAGTGATATGACTGGCAAGATTTGTGTGATGACTATCATGACAGGAGTTAATTCACCCTGGATCATGGGTAAGGAGACTGAGAAAGAACTTGCAAAGAAGACAAAAGGGCTCAGCAGGGAGCTTGATATAAATTTTATTTAGGTGGAATCGATGGACGTAGAGCAGACAAAAAAAATGAACTTTATGATAAAGGAGCTTACAAAATCCGGCATGGTTACCTCATTTGAGGATGCAATTGATAAGGCATCAAATCTCTATGCTAATGCAATGCCCGAAGAACGCCAGAGGGAGGAGATTAAACCTCGATCTCAAGCACAGCCTCAGGAACAAAATCAGGTACAGCCTAGTCTAGATCTGCTCGAGCGAAAGTTCACAAACACCATGAAACAGAATAATCAGGCCATTGCCAATGAGATGAAAAAAATCTGGGAAGAGCTGCAGTCATTGAAGAAACAGTCAGTGCAAGCACAGCAGCGAACTCAACAATCCCCGAGCCAGGCTCAACCTGTGCAGCAAACGCCTCAGCCTCCGAAGGCTGAATCCCATCCAAGGCAGGGTGATTTTACTCCTACCAATGTGGATCTGGAACAATATTTTTATTACGGAAAGCGCTAATTCTCGAGAATTCTCGAGAATTATCTTATTTTAATTAGATTATGGATATCTAATTTGTTTTAGACTATAAGAAATTATTTTTTTGATTCAAAAACTCTTGTGTCGATCGCAAGTGCAGTTGCAAGTATCATCAGGCGGTATTCTTTTCTTATCTTGGCAAAATCTATCAGGAAGTTGTCTGCATCCGAGAATATATCTTTAGCGCCGCTCCATTTCTTGGTTATCCTGCCTATCTCTTGCTTTGACTCCTGTATCCTGAATGTCCAGGGGTGCGGGATGCTGTTTTTGCAGTAGAGTATGCTATGCTTATCTTTGAGAATCTCAAATGATTTCTTTATGAACCATTTCTTTTGCACTATTGCTCCATCTGTCTTTCCAGTGACGCGATAACCTGCGCGAAAGAAGAACCAATCCCTTGTTATGGAAAGAATCTCGTTTTTTTCCTTGTCAATAACCTTTATTGTCAAGGGCCTACGTGTTCCCAAGATGTTTCTTGCAAAAAAACTGCCTTCCTCATAGGCATAGAATCTTTCATTTCCATCCATGTCAAGAATCTGATAGCGGTTGGAGGTCTCAAAACCTGTGAAAATCTCAATTGGTTCTACTTTTTGCCGGACTATCAGTTTGGATGGAAGGTGCATAGTATCTCATATGATACAATCTATAAAAAAGTTTCTAGAACCATTGTTCGTAATCAGCTATCGCTAGGCGATCAGGAAGAATAGCATATGCCTTGTGCTGGATGTCAAACTGCTTGTAGGCTGGGTCTACAAGAATGTGTTTTTTCTTTGGGTCAGGTATGTCATCCAGGCTATCCAGAAATACAGCAGAGCATGCATGGCTGACGTTGCTGCCATGTGCATCAACTTTTACTATAGCATAGTTTGAATGGAGTCCTACATAACGTGCCATTGTTGTGTATAGATATGCCATCTCACCGCATAAACCCATCCCTTCTTTTAGTACTTCCTTGGAGTTCCTGTATGACTTGAATTTTCCTTCTTTAGCGTTTCTTAATTTCTCATTATCGTAATCTATGTTTTCCATGAACCAGTCGAATATCTTTCTGGCCTTATCCCTGTTTGTTGTAGCATCTCTTGTAGCATCACTTACTTCTAATGCTGCTTGTTTTGTTATTATGAATGGGTTTCTTACAGAACTATCATTTATTATGTAAAGGTAATCTGAACTATAAAGCCTGAATCCTTTTGTAAGGTATTGTTGAATATACTTTCGTTTTTTTCTTCTTGATCTGATATGTTCTTCAATACCCATTTTCTATGAGGTCCTGGTTTCGCTGTACTGTTGTCCATTCACCTATCCTACGTCCAATGGTCATCTGTCTCTTGAGGGTATATTCATCTCTCTCGAATTTGAGGGCTTTTTCATAGCTGTTAAATGAGGAACGGTAGTCAAGGATGTTTTCGTATGCTTCTGCCAGTTTAAGGTAGGTCTCTTTTTTTGGTTGGTATTCTGTTGTTTTTTCTAGTAAGGGTATTGCCTGCTCAGTAGGGTATAAGGTGGAACACTCTAAGATGAACCTGCTTTTAATCTGTGGATCTGTTATGCTTTCAAGTGTTTCTTCGATGTCTGTATCAGGATTCTCGTATATGGTTATTTTTGCCTTGAGCATTCGTGTCTCGTCATCATCCTGACAATATTTCAGATGCTTTTTTGCTTCGTTATATTCATCAAGCTTTATGTAGGTATCAACCAGTATCCCATGTAGTTCAGGGGAGTCTTTCTGGAGTGCAAGAATTTCTAGAAGGCGGGCTGCTGTCTTGAGCTCTCCTGTAGCAAGATAAGAGCATGCGCCGGCTTCAAGGCTGGCACTTGTGTTTTTTTCAATTTTTTTGAAATACTCTTTTGCTTTATCGAAATCACCAATCTGGTAGTAAGAGTCAACAAGTTCAGGTGAAGGCTCCTGGAGAAGAGAAGTCGCTTTGTCGTATTGGCCTTTTTGGTAAGCTCTTTTTCCTACCATCTCCTGTGCAGTTGGAATCAAAGACTGGCATTCTTCCTTTGGAAGTCTTTCAATTGATGCCAAAACATCTTCAAGAAGTGTCTCTTCTTTACTTTCAATTATACGGTTTAGTGCTTCACAAAACCTTCCCTCAGAATAAAGCTCGTTTATGCCTGGCTCATACGTCCTTTTTTGCTTGTGTTCTTTTATCTTGTCGAACATATCAGGTCTTGTCTGTTTATCAGGACTTGCCTGTTTCTTTTGCTTGATCTTTTCTTCCAATACATTTTTCCTTTTAGGGGCCAGGGTCTCTAATGTTGCCTGCGGGACTGGCTTTGTAGTTTCAAGACCAAGTCTTGACCTGATAAGGGCTTTTACTAGTTCATTATTGCAATAATCAGGGTTCTGCCCGTGAGTATCTATGCTTATGTCATTTGGGTCAGGATAGGGCGGTTCTTTGGGTATTATTCCAGCGTGGATAAGGCTGTCCAATTGACATGCTTGCCTGAATCCAGAAGTATTATTCAGGTCTACGTATTTTACATATGATCTCAGAAGTATATCTTCAAACCCTCTTTTATCTTCAA
>CAYYOI010000022.1:6067-25199 GCA_964473285.1 uncultured Methanosarcinales archaeon
TATCTTCAAACCCTCTTTTATCTTCAAGATCTTCTTTATCTGAGGGTTTTTCATTTTCCTGGATATATAGGTCTATGCCTTTACGCATACAAACCGGAATGCAATCTTATTTTATATGTGTTAATCATAAAGAATTGATAATCTTTCAAATTTTCCGGAAATCATTTAGAGTGCCGGTTTATAAGTTCAATTATCTCTTCATCAGAGAAAGGTTTTGTTATATAATCTGTTGCACCGAAGCGATAGGCTTTTTCTATGACTTCTTCTTGTCCTATGATTGATGTGCAGATTATGATAACTGCTTTGTCATCAAATTCCTTTATCTCTTTTAGAGCTTCTATCCCGTTCTTAGTCCCAAGCATGATGTCCATGAAGACCATGTCAGGTTTTTCGTCTTTATACCTGATTACTGCCTCATCTGCTGTGCTGGCTTCAATTATTGTGCATTGTTGCTTTTCTGCAATATCTCTGATCATGCGCTTAATAAGTTTTGAGTTGTCAACAATCATAACTTTTGTCATAGCTAAAATAAGGAGAGTCACTTTTTATAAATTTTTGGATTCTATGTTTGTCACTTTATAAGGGCAATAACCCTGCCAAATTTTGGGCAAACTTTTATATATCTGTAGGTAATCTTGCATTTATAATTAACTACTTTAAAATGGATACATAAGGAGGGAGGGGTTTTAGCCTTGGTTAATCTCAGAAAATTACTTGCACCGATACTGGTACCTTTTACGATGTTAGCTTATTCTAATGCAAATGCTATTGATGAAAAAGCAAAGGTCCCTGACCGGGAATATGAGGTGTCCCGGCATTACGAGGAGCCGACTTACGGTGTTGATATACTTTCTCATATCGGGAAGAAAAAAGGAGTGACGGTAGAAGGGGAAAGAAAACTTTATCGATCAATAGATGGAAAGATGGAGGTTGATGGTTCTGTTAAAGTGTCAACTGATAATTTTGATCTTGATACTGATACTGGGGAAGAAAAGTACAAGATGCTTGAAACGAAAGTGTCTTTTGATGGAATATACAAGCGTGAGATTGATACAGATTTAGGTAAGATAATGCCATATCTCACGATTGAACCACACTTAAGTTTTTCTGCTTTTGATGTGGATGTAGATTATGGGGATAAATCTATCGATGAGACTGTCTTTTACATGACACCTGGAATTTTCGGGACTGTCTTTCTTGATCGGGAGGAGCTTGGCCTGGTCAAGGATGGTGCGAAAAAAGTAAACAATCATGAATTCGGTTCTTTGATAAAATATCTCAAGTTCGGGATGGGAATTGAAAAGCAAATATCTTTTCATGACTCAGATTATCCTGATTCTGTTCGTGAGCTGCAGGAACTTGAGAATGATCCATTGAAGCTTACCACAAGGGTAGGTCTTGATGATGCTTTTCTTTTGGAGTATTTGCGGCTTTTTGGAGATGAAGATGATCATAATGAGGTGTGGCTGAGGTATTTTCCAAGGGTTGCAGTAAAAGACCTTAATACCATTAATTCAATTGGCTTAGGATATGATGATGATTACGGGAAACGTGATATAATCGGTGTGGAACTTACAAGTTATTTCCTGAGGCCTGAAGTGAGGCATGATCCGGGATATCATAGCATGGATGTCGGATATCTTTTACGGATGGATATGGGTGTTGATAGTGAAGGAGGGGGCAAATTGATGAGTCGTATTCCTTTTACTGATGATATGATTAGGGTGTTTTTATTCTCTGAACAGCTTGGTCTTAAGGATGGGAATAAGATCAATCACCAGAACCAGTTAGAGTTGATAGTTGGTTTCAAGCGCTTTACATATGCTAATGCTGAAGACCTAGATTCATTGTATCTTGGTTTTGGTTGGGATTATAAGAAACCCTATACTGTGAATAAATTTCAGGTTGATGTGAGGGATAATAATGAATAAGATATCAAAATTTTTATGGACGTCACTTCTTGGCACTACACTTCTTGGTTCTACAGTTGTGGGAGTTCCAGAGACTCAGGCCTTTTTCTGGTATTCTCCAGATGCTAAGGAAATAACAAGGGATATAGGTGTAGAAGGACCTGAACGCAAGGTTATAAATGAGATAATCTCAGATAACTATGATTATATGGAAGGGAAGGGTGAATTCGCTTCATACAAGGATGATGAGATGACCTTGTTGGCTTATGTTGCTGATGCACTTGATGTGCATACTTTTCCAAAAGATTATTTTACTGAGAAAGACAACCTTTTGCCGGAAACTACCAAGAGACTTATTGATACTGCAAACAGGGAGGATGTGTCTTACCAGAGTCTTGCAGAGATAATCAGCTTCCATGACAAGTTTGATCTGGAAGGGGATGATTATGCCCGCAGGATTGAGGATCTTGCAAGTTCTGTCGAGTCATTCATGGATAATCCTGAAAAGAAGATGATGCTTTCTCTTTCTTTCCAGAAAGCAATTGGTCCGCAGGAAAGTTATCTTGCTTTTACAAGACCTGCAGTCATATTGGCAGATGAATTTCCTTCAGTTCCTGCAGATACTATGGGAAGTCGAATATCTTTTCTTGCGGGGATCTCAGATGCTGAGGCTTATAATGATCCTGAGAAATTGCTTGAAGCATTAAGGCATAGTGAGGGTACGCTTAATGCCAATCCTTCTGAAAGTTCACTTTATAATGGAATACTCGATATCCTAGTGGAGAATGTTGATATTGGAGAGAGTCCTGTTACTTACACAAGGCTTGCCAATGATCTTTTTAACAGGTATAGTTCTTTTCAAAAGAGTGAGGATATCAACTGGACCCTTGAGCAGATGCGAAGCGATCTTCAGGTTGCGCATGCTTTACTGGAAGAACGCGGCCAGGTCATAACTCCTGAAAAGCAAGTCAATATAGCTATTGGCATGCCTCTTGACAATTATGTTGAAGGTGTATGGAAAGATCAGAAATTCAAGAACATGCTGAAGAAGTCCCCTGAGATTGAGCCTTTCTATAATGCTATAATGTCAATACCTTTTATCCATAAGAATCTGGAAGCACTTAAATTCAAGGGAAGGTATAGGCCTTTGAATGAGGCAAACTTTTGGAATGAGTCCTTAGATAAGACTGCTGATGTAAATGATATCAAAGTGACAGATAATCTGGAATCACGATGCATAACTGTTTTCAAGGCTTTGTCTAAACTTCCGCTCACAGGTGGATTCAAGGATTTCAATCCGGATATTCCAAAGAGAAAACAACTTTCAGCTCTTGAGCGAGTGCAGGGTTATACTTATGAGCTTATCAATAATGCAGTCGATTATACCTCTGCAATAGATATGTCAGGCTATCCTTTTGAATGGTCTCTTTCATTCCTTGATGATTTTGCTGATACAAGCGAAACTAAAGATAAGCTTGCATTTTATGTGAAGAATGCTAATAGTATCCTTCTTACGGGAAGTGAGAATGGGTATACTGCAAAGGAAATTGAGAAACTTGCTTCAATATTCAAGCAGAATGCTCTGGACATAGAGGGTTATTTTGGACCGGAGAAATATGCTGCAGCATTCACGCATGTGCTTGAAACAGTTGAACCTGATCAGGTCTTTGCTTATGGTAAGGTAATGGGAAAGCTTTTAGAACTTACTGAACAGGAGGGGTTCTTTGATTCTCATGGTGAGGTTGTACCTGATTCTTTTGCACGGCCTGGAGCTAAAATAATGGGCTATAAGAAGGAAACTGGCATGTCACTTGATGAGACTCTTTTGCGGATGGAAGATGTTATGAATTCCTGGGAGAGAACCAAGCAAGACATGAAGGATCGGCCTCATGTCTATAAAGGACAGCCGGAGCTGGGAGTCTTACAACCAGAAAAGCTTGCAAATGACATCATGAAAAAACCAGAAAGGGATTTCTACCAATCCAATGACCCGATACTTAATGTTTTCAAACAATTTGAGCCGGATGCAAACCAGTTCTATAAAGACAACCCAAATATCCTGGAAAAATCAATCCAGCAATACAGGGCGGGGACTCCGCATCTCTCTGAAAAGGAAAGAATAGCAATACTTGAAGGAGTGGATTCATTGATCTTGAGCGAGGAACCTTTTGATTCTGTAGATCTTTTGGCAATAGACCGTTCTGCAGAGGCATATTTCAATGGGCTTGATGAGGCTGGAATCTATGCAGAAAAACTTTTCCGCGCAGCAAGTGAGTTGGGGAATATGGATGCGCTTAGGGAAGGTAAGGTGTCTTATGATGATGCACTTGATCTTTTGGAATTCTTCAATGAGAAGTGCAACGATATCCGGGATGATTCAAGACTTTTGTATGTGCGTAAGACTGCTGAAATCATAGACGGGGCAGTATCCCATGGCATAGGCCTTGATGTTGTCAAAGAAATGACTGCGCAAGCTGTCAGGATACCTGATCAGCCAAAAAACCAGGCACGTTATCAGCCACCGGACACATATAATTTCAGATCCATGACAAAGGTTGCAAATGCGCTGGATACACTATTTGATGAGGCAGAGGATCTTACACCTGAAAAATTCTATCAGATAGTCACAATCTCAAAGCATCTTTCATATCTAGTGGCTCCGCAGGAGGATATGAATGCGTTGTTTGCAAATGCGCATAAGTTACATAATACCCTGGATGAGCTTTATGAGGGTGATATATTGCCTGGTGAACTCGTAGCTGAGGGAATAAACCAGATGTATGCATCTTCAGATCCTATGCATAATTGGGAGAAGCCGGGCAAGGTTGTCATGGATGCTCAGCAGCTGATACACCGGAAAATGAGTAACCAGTACGGAATTTTGCCAAGATAAGATGGTTGATATTGATATAGAAACACCGGAGAAATCAAGGTTTGATCGCTTAAAGAAACTCAAGCCGCGCCATTATGTAGGGGCAGCTGTACTTTTGGCTCTTCCTTTTTTGCCTTTGATGTGCGGAGACAAAGGAAAGGGTATTGATACTTCCAGTGTCAGAAGCAGGATTGAAAGTATTGGTGCAGAAGGAAGTTTTCAGGGATATGAAGAGAGAAAGGTTGATTTCAAATCATCCCGTTGGGCATGGTATCTTGAAGATACCATCCTGAAAGATGAGCTTGACCAGTTCTTTGATGTGAATGAGTTCCTTGATGTGAATCAGCTATATCTTGGATTTATCCATAAGGAACCAAGGCTTAACAATAATGATAGCAGTTATGCAAGCAAGTATCTGAAGGATTCTCCTGAAAAGGTACGGGAGTTCGTGCAAAAAGCTCATGATCATGGGATTGAAGCATTGGTTGCAGTACCAACAGATTTTGAGCAGAAAAAGAATCCTGTGTTATCAAACCCAAAGATAGGAAAGGATCTTATAGATGACATACGCGAGTTCAACAAGGAAGGTCCAGGACTTGACGGTATCATATTCAATTGTGAGCTATACTCGCATGTTGAAGGAGAGAAGGCAAGAGAAAAAAACCGTGAGTTTCTTGATCTTATGAAAGATTATCATGATTATGGAAAGGATCTTTCCATAGTCTTTACTATTGATTCAAAATGGAATCAAGTTCTTGAATATGGTGGAGAGAAGAAGGAGTTTTATAAGCATGCAATGGATATACTTGATGAGGTGCATGTAACTGTATACAGGAACTTAGCACAGGGCGATATACATGGACCATATGATGGGATCATTCCCAGGGCAAGCCCTTTTTTTGCTTATGCTAGTCACCTTGATGATTTTCATCTGGTAGTGGGGGTTGAGACATCTGATTTTTCAACGCCACAATTCAAGGAGATGTATCCGTATGATGTCAGCAGAAACAGGATAAGCTTTAATGTGGAAGGAAAGACTTATGATGAATGTCATGATGAACTACAGGAAGCCTTCAGAAAGCTTGATAGGGAAGATGTTTCTTTTTCAGTTGCTTATCATGGTATTGATGGGTCGAATGATTTTATACAGGATAGTATACTATTCAAAAAGTGGAGGGAAAAACAATGAAAAAAGCGCTAATAATTTTGGCTGTACTTGCCCTTTCTGTTTATGGGCTATATGAAGAACACGAAGATCGGCTATTCAATGATGGCAATACAGATTCATGGTATGCAGACACTACAGAAAACCGGCAATTTGACCGGTGGAACTATGATGTCGATCAGGATGGAGTGGTAGATTATTTCCAGTATGATCTTGATGGAGACTGTTATGCAGAATATACAACAAGGACATATCCAGATGCACGGCAGACTGTGAATCACTGGTATGCTGATACAAATGAAGACGGGCTTTATGACCGTAAGAATTATGATACCAATGATGATGGGATTGCAGATGTATACACATATGACCGGGATTTTGATGGTGTGTTTGAGGCAATCTATGTTGATAGTGATTTCAGTTATCTAACACCAAATCCAGACAATGAAACTTTTGATGAATGGTACAACGATACAGATGGTGATGGAGTTATGGATGTTTGCCGTTATGATCAGAATGGAGATAACATGTTCAGTTACGATGATGATCTGGAAGTTGTAGGTGAAGGTTGCTATAACTATAGCTTTGATATCCCAAACACAACAAATATCGTATATAACAGATATAATTGGCCATGCACATATTCTTCAGGGCAGGAAGAATCAGCTCTGATGTATGATAACATTGGTGTGTCTCATTTCAATACACTGGGAGGAGAGCTTGAACCTGTAGCACCAGGTGATATTGTTGATGTCAGAATCAGTTTTGGCAATACAGGAGACATTGATTATGAGGACACTTCAGTCAGGGTCTCAATCCCGGAAATAGGTTTGATTGCTCCTAAGAGATGGGTCAGGGATTTTGATATAGGCGATGAAGAGACTTATATCTATCCTCTGGAGATACCAGAATATGCAGAATCAGGAGAGTATGGAATGCGGCTTGATATCTGGACATCTACAAAGCATAGGACTGTTTATCGACCTTTGATAATCAGCTAACGATAAGGTTCTGGTGATATATCCTCCAAGGTGATATCACCGGACATTATTTCTTTTTCATTATCTATCCAAATGAATCTGTCATTCTCATAAGCCAGATATAGTTCAAATTCATGTGGTTCAATCTTTCCTGGTTTGTCTTTACCAAGGCATTCAAACTTTCCATGATCAAAAGTGAAGATGTATGATTGCCTGCCGTTGTCAAAACGGTATACCTGATTCTCGTTGCAAATATAACCCTCCTGGACTGCTTCCTTTTTTGGGTTGAATTCAATGTTATCTATTGAAAGCTGTGGTTGCAGGAGATTGGTAAACCTGTCAAGAGGGTATATTGCCAGTTCTCTGTTCACCAGGTTTGCAACACCATATATTGGAGATTCGGGTAGATTATGAGCTTTGATATATTCAGGGTCAAGTTTTGCGAAGAGTATGTCATGAAAGTCTGTACTGAAAAATTCGTTTCGAAAGTAGGTGCCTGACTTGAAATGTTCAGGAATCTTTGCATATCCCCCGTAACCTTTTTTCATTATGCTATGGCTGTTTGCGCATTCCTCGAAACGATTGACGCTTTTGTCTTTTTTTATGTTCATGCAGTATAATTCTTTTGCAAACCTTGCAAGCCCTGCAAAACCTGGGACAAGAAGTCCAAGCTTGTAGGCTGGATAGAGTGCGGCTGCCTTCATCCCCTTTTTCTTTGGTAGGTCACTCTGGCTCAGGTGGAAGAGGTTAAGGCCTGACCAGGCGGCAAGGCCTGTTGCATATACCTTGAAGGCATTTGCACTTGTAGACACTTCAATTCCTGTGGGAAACAATTTTATGGTTTCAGGCAGGATGTTTGAGCCTAGACTGGTCTCCACGAAGTTTGTAGCTGCAAGGCCGATTATACCTACACTATAGGCTTTTGGGATCATGCCTAACGTCTCGAAAAGACCGTTTTGGATGTAGAACTGATATGAGTAAAGTGCATCTTTTGCTAAGTTGTTCAATTGTTCCTTGAAGGTCCTGGTATTTTTTTTTCTTAGTGTACTAAGGATATTGTTCTCCTTGAAATCCTGCCATATAGCTTTCAAGGGTTTGAAGAGATAATCGTTTGTAATCTTGAGGCGTGCACGTTCCCATCCTCTTCTCTGGAGGTAAAGGCGGTTATAAGTAGTAGGTGAGTGTGTGGTTACAACTTTTGGTCTAGGATCAAAGTATATCTTCTTGTTATTGCTGAAGGTGAGAACTGAATTCTCGAAATCTTCACCTATCCAGTCAAAGCTGTTATCATCAATTATCTGTTCGAGAGTGTCTCTCTTGAAAACAGAGCATGCACCACTGACAGTAGATGCCCCAAAAAGGCCTAATGCACGGCGTCCCAGGTTCATTGAGAGGTCATATTCGTGTTCCTGCCATCTTCTGAGTAGGTTATCATCTGCCCAGTTTGGATCCTTGTTTGGAAAGATTGGGACAGCCATAGCTCCTCCATCGCTTTCACGAAAGTCGTGGACAGCCTTGAGAAATGTGTCAAAATTCTGGATCTTGCTGTAATAATCTTTTATGACTATGGTGTCAACTTTTTCAGGAAGATCCTCAATGATTGAACTTATGTTTGCTGCTTTATCTGCACCAAGACCAAAGAGATAGGTGCTGTTGAGTTTTGGGTTGTTCTCATGAGCGTATTCTGCTAGGTCCTGTGTCCCGTTATTGAGGGCAAGATGTACCCATGGAAGGTAGGTCCTGAATTTACCGCGGGTGTGAAGGTTTGAGAGTTCATCAAGCTTTTGAGCCTCGGGTGCGTAGAGGTTGACCATTACTGCGACTTTCCCGTCGAGAGTATCCCATAAATCAGGATATTCTTTCTCTTTTGGCTTATTCAGTTTCGCCAATGGAAACTTGACTGCATAGTCAATTGTATCCATCATCGCACCGCTGAGTGCTATAATTACATCTAGCATGAGGTTAGAAAATCAAATCTCCTTTATATGTGTTGTCTTTGATATTACTTAAGGATAGTGACAACATTTATATATCTCTATTGATTCCCGTCCTGTATGGATTTCAAGTCACGATATGGTCGGCGGAACAGGCCTAAGGCAAAAAAGAAGATGTCTGGTGCTCTTAATGCACTTATCTCAGTCTATGAACAACCTAATGTCATGAATGAAGGGGAGATCCAATATCTTAAATTTCCTGCAATAGTTGATCTTAAAGCTATACTAATAGGAGAAGAAGAATATAAAAAAGGTGATTTCTCTTTGGTTGAACCGCTTGGTAAGGCCTATCAGTTCGAGATGGATGATAAGACAGAGAATATATTCAAGACAGAAAAGATGGTTTATGGAGGATTTGTATGGAATATCAAACCTCCTGTAAAGCCAGGTGACCTTTATGAGGCTGCTTATGAGGGTTTCAAGAATTTCAAGAAACCTGAAGAGAGGGAAGAGTCTATACCTGTAACGGAGACTGGAAATCTTGAGGGTATTGTCCATCTGGAGGAAGTCCGCGCAGGAGATTTTGTATGTGAGGAAGGACTTCATTATAAACTGCCTGATCTTAGTAGAGTCGGTGGACAGGTCTTATTGTATGATAGTGAAGATGGCCCTACTTTTTACCTGCAGAATGTCTATAAAGGTTTTGAGATCCTGAGAGATGTAGGTTCTGATACCCTGAATGTGAAGTATACCTATACTGATCCCAAGGACTTGCAGTAACTATCTACAACATGTTGGTATAGTTGTTTTTGTTTTTCTAGCATCTGGTCAAGACTGAAATTTTCGATCACGTTCTGACGTGCTTTCTTACCCATGAAGGCGCGTTTGTCTGGATCTTTATATAGTTCCATGGTCTTTTCAAAAAGGCCGTATATGTCCTGAGTACTAACACAAAAACCAGTCTCTCCTTCGATGATTGTCTCTTTTATACCTCCAGCATCGTAAGCTATGACTGGAAGTTCGCATGCCTGGGCTTCGAGAGATATCAGTCCCAAACCTTCCAGGCGCCCGGGAAAGATAAGCAGGTCATGATTAGTGTATGTCTTATTCATATCGTCGATTGGTACTGGTGGAAGAATATTGATATATTTGCTTAACCCTTTCTTGTTAATCTCTTCCTGAAGTTCTGAGGCATACTGGTTATCAGCTACTTTTCCGATAAGATCCATCCTGAAATCTGCCTGTTCTTCTCTTAGATACTGGGCTAGCTTGATGAAGTCCTTTTGGCCTTTCATCATGCATATCTTTGCAGGATATATGATGCTGAACTGCTCGTTCTCTTTTTTTGCGGGTATGAATTGTTCAGGATCAATGCCATTGTATATGACTGTTGAATTATTGTAGGGCAGGCTTTTTTTTCCTGCTTCGCTTACGCAGATGATATGGTCAACACATGCGAGTGTATCTTTGGCCAGCGCTTCATTATCTGCATATTCAGGCCAGTTTGTGAATCCTCCATAATGGAATGTTGCAATGGAAGGGATGTTTGCTTCTCTTGCTTCATTTGCAAGTACATAGCCTGCGAATGTATTTGGAGAATGTATGTGCAGGAGGTCTGCAGGAAGCGATTGCCAGAACTGATTATACATATCTTCTGCGCCTTCATCTGTATCATGGGGGTCATTACTTGAGATTTCGTGAAAATCAAGGCCTCTCTGGCTTTTTAGGAGTGATTCGATCCCTCCGCTTCCCTGCTTGTACCCATACATTGAGATTATTCTCATTCCAGCAACTCCTCTATTCTTGGATCGTATATAAACTTTCCATCATATTCTTTGAAGTGATCCATGAGATTGAATTTATGATGAACTGGAGGCAATTGTTCTAAATGCGTGGTTGCGATGCTGTATTCCAGCGGTGTATCTCTTAGCTGCTGTTGCTTTATCTGTGGGATTGGTTCACCAGGTTCTGTGTCTCTTCCTGCGATGAATATTTTTGCTGGAAGCAGTTTGTTGTTTTCTGCGAGATAGTTTGATTCAAAGAAAAGACGTGCTGGTTCATTTATGGTGGGCAGACGGTACAGGTCGAGCATCAAGGGATATAAAAGCAGGTTTTCTGCAGTATATTCTGCTTGGTTTTCTCCGATGCATGCGGTCTTGAATCTATTGAAATCATCGATTATTGCCTGGTTCATGTCGCGTTCGATTGATGATATGTCTCCTTGCCATACAAGGTATGACATGTCCATCATTGAGACCCTTTCTATTGAGTCTAAATGAATGTCTGTAACTCTCTTGTGTAATTCTTCGGGTGAGATTAGTGTGATATCAATGTCATAGCCTGCCACTTCAAAGAACTTATCCTGTTTTGTGAAGCCGTCTGCAACAACCATTGCATCAAGATCTGTTTCTTGTTCAGGGGTACATGTACGTGAACCGCGATAGATAATTGCGTGTGGATTTGGTTCAATCTCTTTCTTGATCCAGTCAGCAATCCTTGTGAATAGATATTCCTGTCTTGGAGGGTAGATTGTGAAACGCATGCTTTGGTAGAATGCAGTTTTATTTTTATATGTTTCTACTTATTAGTAATGTCTTCTTAAGATATCTCTTAAGATCTCTCTTGATTCTTCTTTAATTCATCTATGGCTGCTTGTAATATCTAAGGTTTTGTTGATATGATTTGGGTGCAACACTTTTTATACCTATATGTCTTGTAACCACTCATAATAAAATTCAGAAAGCTTGATAGGGAAAAGGCTGATTATGAAAAGAACAAAGCCAACATTGAAGATGGCCAGAGCTATGTTTGAAGTTATTGATGCAAACCGGGAGCATCTGGATCCTTGGTTTGCATGGGCAAAGTTGACACAAAATGTGGAAGATAGTATGAAATATCTATTCGATAAGGAAGAAGAAACAAAGAAAGGGAAAAAGATAGAATATGGCTTATATATAGATAAGGAATACATGGGAAATATCTCTCTTTTTGATATAGATGAAAAGAATAAGTCCGCAGAAATAGGGTATTGGATCTCTTCTTTTTATACCAGATATGGATATGTGACAGAAGCAGTAAGGGTACTTGAAAAAGAAGCTTTTGGAAAGGGCTTAAATAGATTACAGATAAGATGTGATGAAAGGAATAAAGCTTCTTTTGGTGTTGGCAAGAAATGTGGTTATACATATGAAGGAAAGATCAGGGAAGATGCCTTTAATGAATATTTCAATGATATACGAAATACATTGGTCTTCTCAAAGTTGAGATCAGAATACAAATAACAAATGCACCATTTGGTTTTTTTATCTTGTTGTAGGTGAAAATGCAGATCTTAATTTTTTTAACTATGGAGGGGTAACTTATACAAAGGTTTATATATGTTTTTTTGTTCTCGGGATTTATGGAATTTATCATTTCAGAGGATTTACATGAATATATGCCTGGGGTTGAGATTGATACCTTTCATCAGCAATCTCATGTGTCTTTGTTGAAGAATAACCTTGTCATGAAATGGGGTGACCTCTTAGGAAATCAACCTCTTCTGGAAGATCTATGCTTTGGATTGTATACTTCATGCCAGAATGCTTGTGATCGCCATGATTTTGAGCAGTCCAAGCTGATCGGCTTGTATGCTGAGGGTCTTGATGTGGTGGAGCCTGTAATCACAGATTATGCAGGGATAGTCCTGACAAGATTATTTGAAGGTTTTCCTGCAGAAACAGAGGATGAGTTGGGACTTGGCCTTGAGTCATTGAATCGGTTGCACCTTAAAGGGCATTATCATGGGGATGCACATCCTGATAATCTTTTATTTGGAGATGGATTACGGTGGATCGATTTTGGAACGAGAGTGCGGGATGATGTATCTTTTATCCAGGCAGCTGCCAGGGATCTTAGGGATTACTTGTTGGCTTGTACTGAATATGCCAGTCCTTCTTTTGTAAGAGATTGCTTTGAGCAGTATAAGGGTGGTGAAGTCAAGGATGATCTTCGTAAACAGCTTGATACTTTTAGGGAGGATTTCATTGATAACTGGATTGAAAGGGGATATGGGAATCCCTATATATTGCGTGAGATAATATGAGCAGGATAGCATTATTCCAGGGAATAGATAAGGAGGGTGATCGATATGGGGCACCTCTTGGTATCCATAGCATCGCTTCCTGGGTGAGAGCAAGAGGGCATGAGGCTGATGTGATTGACCCGAATATAGAATCATACCTTGGCAATGCAGAACCGGAAAGGATAATTCTTGATACCTTGGAAGCAAAAAAGTATGATTTGGTAGGAATATCTTCTATGTATTTTACTGCACCGCATGATTTTTTTGCAAGTCATCTTATCAAGCGGCAGTTTCCTGATATGCCCATAATTTTCGGGGGAATAGAACCTACTTTTAACAGGGAAGATGTGTCACGAGGTTCACTTGCAGACCTTATTGTTATGGGAGAAGGTGAAAAACCTACAAATGATATCATGGATATTGCTGATAATCTGAAACAAAGATATGGAAGGGTTGATTCAGCCCAGCTTCGAAAGGAACTCAATGGTATCAAGGGATTGTATCTTATAGATGAAGAAAGGAAAGGTTTCTTTACAGGTGCGCGTGATTCTCTTGATGCGGATGAATTCAGGGAAGCCCGTATGAATATTGATTATTCCAGGATACCATTTGATTCTTACAAGCAGGCTGTGGGAAAACTGATTGTTGCTGTGACTGGCTCAAATCATTGTCCTGCCAAATGCGCTTTTTGTGCTTCAACAAATTTTCATGAGGAGTCAAGTGGAAAGAGACCTAAACTTCATAATCTTAGTGCGGATGATCTTTTTTCTGTTGTTAAGGATCTAGTGGAGTTGCGGCCAGATATTTCAACCCTCTATTTTAATGATGATAACTTCTTATATGGAAAAAGGCTTCAAGAGAGAGCCAAGGGATATTTCTCCAAGATCATTGATTCGGGGATGAAGATTCCACAGCTTCTGCAGAGCCGTGTTGATACAATCAGTTATTCATTGCTAGAGACCGCGTTTGAGGCAGGTGTTGAGATGATAGGTTATGGTGTGGAGAATTTTTCTGAGTCAGGTCTTTTAAGCCTGAACAAGCGAATAGCTGTGGATACCATTGTGGATACACTTGATGCAACACTTGAGGCAGGTATTGCTCCATGGTCTAATGTCATACTTGGCACACCTCATGTGGATGTAGGTGGTATTCGTGATAATCTCCAGGCATTCATGATATACTGGGAGACTGGCTCACCTATCGCTGCTTATCCTTTTGTGGTACCTTTTGAGGGTAGCTGGTATTCCAGGAACGAGCCTTATCACAGCGATATGATAAGAGAGAGATATACTGTTGGTGATACAGGGATATCAATTGAGAGAGGAAGCAGATTGAAGGTATATGATTCTGCTGCAGAGGAATTGCTGCTTGCAGCTGTTGAGAAATATAAGCCAAGGCGGGATAATTGGGTGAAGGAAGTTACAGGCATGAGTAATCTGCCCAGTTATCTTGAGAGCGGGAGTCTTGCCATGTCAATTCTTGATTCCGCACATCACCTTGGTATTGATATCTGGGGGGATACTGATGAGATTGACCGTTTCGATCAGGCAGATATTGCTAATGCATTCATTTCTGATGATTTGAAATACGATTAACCTGAGTTAAACTTAATTAAAATTATAAAAGAAAATTCTTGATAAAAAAATTATTGGTATGGGTTGTTGACCTCGAGATCAAATTTGTTCTCGCCAGTACATATCTCTACAGATTCAGGACTTACAATTGCTTGCAGATCTCCTGAGTACATATCCTTGAAATTATCCATTCCGTGAAGACCTACATGTCCTGGAAGCATTTGTGCCATGTCTTCTGATACAGATACTATATACAATTCATTGCAATGGCCTGGTACATTTGTAGTCTTTGAAGCTCCAGGTCCTGCTCGGAGTTTCATTCCATCAGAATCAAGAGTTGTCTGATACCATACTTTGCCATCATCTGGATTTAGCCTTCCTGTGACCATCTTTCCAGTGTTCGGGATAAAATAATGGGCATCTTCGCTGTGGGTGTAGGTTATGAATCTTTCTTGTCCTGGTTCTTCAAGATCTTTTGGGATTTTGATTGTTACAGGTATCCTTTGAGCATTCTTTTCATAACCATTTCGCTTTTCAATCTCTATTTTTCCTACATGGACTTCTATTTCCTGATCAGAGATTGTTCCTGTATATTTTTCTGGGTCAATGAAACCTTTTTCTGCCTGTTCTTTTGTTTTATCTTCTGATTCTTTTACAATCTGTTCTAGCTGTTGAACTTTTTGAGTTTCTATCGTGGGTTCTTTGACCATTTTTGGTAGGTAAGTTGCGCCTGCTGCTCCTATTGCAATTGCGCCAGCTGTAAATAATACCTTATACATGTTTTTCATTTTTTCACCTTCCTTTCATTGGTAGATCTTTATTCATCAAAGATAGATTGCAGAATATTTGGTAACCTCTGCAATTGGGATTCTTTGCTTGGATACGTTTAACTTGTCTAGGCATGTCTTTGTGTTCATCAGCTTTCTTGAAGTAGGGATCCCATACATTGGGAAAATTCGAGCTTGCAAGAGTAAATGGTGTATTAATCTCTTCGACATTGAGATTGATACACATGTCATAAAACTTTTCGGCTGAGTCTGAATAACTCATGAGGATAAGCTCATGACAGGGAATGGCGTCAACACCGGAATAACCCTCTTCTTTGAGGATCTCGTGGTAGTCCATGCTTACATCGTGTGGTGGGCCGATGAATGGCACGGCAGGGATGAATCGTACTTCATGATTAATTCCCTGTTCTTTGAACTGTTCGTTAAATTCTTCTGCAGTATGATACATGGTGTCGCAGAGTTTCATGTATTGATGGATGAGTTGCTTGCGGCTTTCTTTGTTATTCCTGAAGTAATTGCCTTTGAGATCCATTGCATGGGGTTCTACATCTATTTGGTAATTCCGTGCGAAATGGCATGTATTCTGGATAAGATGTCTGAAATGCTTTTGAAGCTTTTTTTGATCCCATTCAAGAAAAACAGTATCTTCATATCCAAGGATTGATATCTCTTTTGGCTTTAATCCTTTATCCTTTAGTTCAGGATCGTTTGCTGCAAGACCAAAAGTTTCTATGAGGTGGTTAAAGGTCTTATAGTCTGCCCAATGCCTGCGCCTGTCATTTTTGGAAGCATAAAAATCAAGGGCGTTGAAGTGATTGAGTGCTGAGACGTATACTGTGTTGACATTGAATTCGTCAAGCAGTTTCAGGCTCTTGTAATTTGCGGCGTATATCTTATCAGTCACTCTTCTTGCAAGAACATCAGGATTCTTCTCAAAGCCTATCTTGGTCTCAAAGCCTGGGTAAAACCAGATACCTTGCACCATCTCGTCTTTTGGGACAAAATGGAATTTTTCCTTATCCTGGACTACTTTATCAAGAGATTGATTCTTCCTTAACTGGGATGGGACATACCAGAGGTTTCCTTTGTTTATGAGAAATTTCTCTTTTTGTTCTGAGATGTGTCCTTTTTTGGCTAATCTATTGAGAAGATCATCATATGACCATGATACTTCTGGTAAGAATGCAGTTGCTGCACCTGCCAGCATGCCTTTCAGGAAGGTCCTTCTGTCCATACCCTTCAAGAATCAAAAAGAGTATTTAAATTTAATCATTAGTTAGTAGTATCAGAAATATGGATATCAATGTTGAGGTAATCCTGACCTTCTTCAATCTGGAAATCTTCATATATTCCTAAGATAAAATTTTGCATGTCTTCTTCTGGTTTATATTTCTCCCATATCTGATCTATGACAATCTTTCCGCCTAAAGCATTTATTATGCGTCTGAGATATTCTAGGTCATTACGGTGTTTCCTGAAACTGTGAGTCTCCTCATCAAGTGATTCTTTTGATGAGTCTAAAAAAAGAACCAGTACTTTGCGCCTGATCTGGGCCAAAATCTGGAGGTGAAGAGTATCACTCTCTTTTCTGGCGCTAATAATTATGTTGCCACCATCAGGACAGCTGTAGAGGCTAGTATCAACAATTATCTGCAGGGCTTTTTTGAGATATGAGGTGTTCTGATTTATATTTATTTGCGGTTGATCATAAAAAGCAACCCCTATCTCATGCCTAAGGATCGTATGTTCATGACTGAAGAGAGTTTCTTTTATGATATTATGAATGTTAATAGATTCTTTTTTGGTTATCTCTTCTTGGTTTATCTTCTGGTATTCTTCAGGTTTGGTTATATCCTGTATCTTTTTGCCGTAGATGTATATCGTTTCCCATAAGAGAGTTTTTTTGCGTTGGATACCTACAAGAAAGCCGTTCCTGCGAAAAATGTGTTTGATCATAGTATCGTTTCCGATCCATTCAAGATTTGATATGATGTAGAAGAACCGGTCGTATTCTATGAAGCATAATCTCCCTCCCTTTTCAAGTCGCAGGTTCATGTCATACAGAATGTCATCGAGCTTTTCTATCCTATCCAGAACTGAGATTGAGACTATTTTTTCCACTTTTGGTATGTCTGGGTGCACACGTTCGGTGTGCAGATGGTCATGAAGGGTTTTTACATGAATATGGCCTTTTCTTTTCATTCGCTTGTCAGTTATTGTTATGCTTTTTGTTGAAATATCTGTTGCATAGATCCTGCCTTTTGGGCCAACTTCTTCCGCAAGGTGTTTTGTCAATGTTCCAACAGAACAACCAAATTCAAGGATTGTCTTTCCTTTTATGTCTCCTAGGAGATGAAGTATGTCTTGACGGATGGATCTTGGAACTAATAGCTCCTCAAAAAACAGGGTGATATAAGCTAGCATATTGTTTAGGGTATTGACTGCCTTTGGGTTGTATTGCAACTGCATGAAAAAATACACCGGGACACCCATGAGGATAAAAGTTGCTGCCAGTTGTAATGATTGTAGTGCATTGTTTGCTTCAGTGATCCAGAAATAAAATAGTATTCCAAAGAAGCCTATCATGACGAAAGGTCCAGTATGGGGAAAGGGTGCGTTAAAGTAACGTTTTGTACCAGGCTGCTTGAATCTTAGAATTGCTACAAGAAGTATAACTGCAGAATAAAGTAAAAGAAGAAGGGGAAGAAGCATCTCCAGTAATGCATGGTAATTTCCAGAACCTATGAACACAAGGGCGATTGATATTGTTGCCTGGAATATTATCGCATTATAAGGTGTGGAATTTTTTGGGTGGATCTCAGCGAATTTTTTTGGGAACATCTTATCCTGAGCAAGAGAAAGGATCAAACGGGGAGATGTTGTTATCCATCCTGCAACTGAACCTATAAGTGATACATAGATAAGAATTGTAAAGACTCCTACTGCCTGTACGCCGAAATTATTGCCTGCAAGCGCAAGCAAAGGAGCTTCAGATGCTGCAAAGATATGCCAGTCAAGGGAGCCCAATGAACTTACAACTAAAAGAAGGGAGATCAATGTGATGAAAACTGTCCCTAGTACAAGGGCGCGGGGGACGACAATATGCCCGTTCTTTGTCTCTTCTGCAAGGAAGAGAGGGGATTCCCAACCAAAGAACGTTTCTGCTATCATGAAGATTGTCACTAAAAGAATAGGGATGTTCCAGGGCGTTGGTGTAAGCTTTCCTGGGTCAAGATTGATGAAATTTGAGATTATTATTATTGATAAGGTGCTAAGTGTAATGAAGGCAAAAGTGACCAGCATGGTTGATGAGGTCTTGATCCCTTTGAATGTGATATAATTGAATATCAGGATAAAAAGGACTGAAATAAGTTCTTTTAAGTAAAGTATCTCAAAAGGCAACAGGTATTGGATTGCACCAATAGTAAGCATTGCAATAGTTATGTTTGATGCGACAAGAGCGCTCCAACCGATAAGAAAAGAAATAGGCCTGGGATAGACATGCTTTGAGAACTCATAGATCCCACCTGCCTTGGGAAACATGGAGCATAGCTCCCCAAAAAGGGAAGCGATATAAATTGAGATTATTGACAATATTACCCAGGCAAGGATCGAGGAAGTGCCCATGACACCGGCTCCAATTGCAGGAAGAAAAAAGATTCCTGTGCCCATTATGGAATTCACAGTAAGGAAAATGAGGGTCTTGAAACTCAGGCTCTTTTTTAGTCCAACAGAGGATTTGGTTGGCATAAAAATGTATCTGGATGGCTCATTTATAAAGTTTCGGCTTCAATGGGGTGTGTAGATATCCTTTCAACATTATGATTTCTAGCTGATCATAACCAT
>CAYYOI010000023.1:0-25148 GCA_964473285.1 uncultured Methanosarcinales archaeon
TGCTAACTTTCCTTAGGCTGGAAGCCTAAAGCAGATTTTTTAGAAAAACTCGTTTGCGTCTAGATGATCTCGACATAGACTGCTAATTCCTGGGTTGAGGGGTCAGCGTCCTCAAGCTGTGCCGGAACTCTTATCTCATAATCATATATCCCGAATCTGCCAGGTGTCTGTTTGTTGAGCTCAGTCACGAAAACCAGGTGCTGGCTACCATCGTATTCATTGCTGCTACTTGTATCCCAGAGTATACCAGTCCTGAAATCTGAGCTATTGGTGCTGTTTATTACAGGGATATCCTGAATCTTCTTTCCTTTTATGGTCATTGTAGTTATCTCTTTTGGCTGGCTTCCATCTGTGCTGAATAATCCAGTGATGTTTTCTGGGTGACCTGTCAGGTTAAGGGCAGTGTCTGCTTCAAGGAAGTCCTGGGATGCAGGTTCTGAATCAGTATTGCGGCCAAGGCTTTGTAGGTTTGACCAGTCTATGTCGTGGTCTGAGTCTGCCAGGTAGACATTTCCTGTGTCCTCTGGGATCCATACATGAGCTGTGCTGGTGCCATCTCCAAGGGTCATATTGCCTGATATATCACCATAGTATGTCTGCCAGGTGCTTGTGTCAAGATTGATACTCATATTGTTGTTGGTTTCGTTGAACTCTTGGAATTCTTCTTCAGGGTCTACCAGTAGTCTTATGTTATGAGAGCCAAGATCCGCAATCCAGGTGGTATTTATTGTAACTGATTCATCTGGTGATAGATTATAGATTGTCTCTTCTCCTATCAGGTCTGTTCCATCAAGGATGTGGATAGTGAGGTTAGGGAATATGGTGTTTCCTTCATTTGACACTTCTCCGTAGATTGTGATATTGTCACCTTCTTTTATGTCATAGTTCTCTGGATAGAGATCGGTTGCTTTTGCGTCTGTCTCATCAGGCTGGTCCTGTGCCCAGGTGCCGTTTACAATAACGTTGCAGTATCCTGATTCCGGTTCTTGGTAGATTATTTTCTGGTTTGATGAGGTACATTCTTGTGCATCCATGACTCCCTCGCAGACAATCGTATTACATTGTGAATCTTTCACCGGAACGTGCAGGGTGATTGTCTTATCTGGAACACTTGCTGCGATTGAACCATTGCCTGCAGCAAGGTCGATACTTCTAAGATCGAGCATGTCTGAGAAGTCATGGGTGAAAGAGACCATCGGTTCTGTTGAGTTATGGATTGTCACATTCAATATACCTTCATAATCTTTTGTGATATTCAATGGCTTGTTGTCTATTGTTATGTTTGGAACAATGTTTGAGGATGTGTTCATCGCGCTTGTGTTTCCTATTATATCTGTTACGTGGAAAGTGTTGTTATTTGTGTTGCCTGTATTGTTTGAGAGGTCTACGCATTCTACAGTCCATTTGTATTTTCCGTGTGGTAAGGTCACGGTATGGCTGTTGTTTTCCTGTGGCGTGTAATCTGTGTAGTTGATTGCCCAGCTTCCGCTGAAATCACTCCAGATGTTGCAATAATCCGGGTAGTCTTCCTGGACTGTGTAATTCAGGGAAATTGTATTGTTCTTTGTGTAGATCTTTGTTGTTCCAGGGTCAGTGAGTTTTACAACAGGTTCTGTGGTCTCTTTTATGTAGTTGATGCTAAGATACATATGATCGATATCGATCTGTTGATTGTTCTTTGTTGAGGTCAGATGATACTGTACACTTACGTTGTTTGCTTCATCTACAGTCTCGACAAAGTCAGATATGTCACAAGAGTCGGTCCTGTATGCCCCTGTCTGTTGCACGCTTGAACATCCGGTTGAGACATAGCTTGTTCCGGTGTACCAGTCAATACCATCAAATGTAATATCTGTGGATCCGCTGTGATAGACATTCCAGACTGCTGATACAATGGTTGCTCCTGGAGGGATATCAGTCGTGAAGTTTGTCCAGGTTATGTAACGCTGTATATCACGGCCTATTGTCCTTGTTTCAGTTATGCCGTCTGTCTCGTTGATATCGCTGATAAGGATTGCATCACCATCATCCCAGTCACCAGTGTCTGTTGCAGTAACATCAATAGTTATTGTCTGCTTGTCAATGATAAGATTGCGTGTGTTTGTAATGTTGTAATTTCCTGCATCATCGTAACATTCCACTGCCCAGTCATATGTGCCGTCTTCCATGCTTTTGCTAAAAGAGTTCTCTCCATTAGTGGCTTCGTGTGATTGGTCCACATTTGTGTCTATTATGAGGCTGCAATTATTTATGCTGTAATCATCTACATCATAGGTGAATATCACATATCCGTCAGAATCATTATGGCCTGTCTCTGGGCTGATGAGTGAGATCGTGGGTTTGGTTGTGTCATTGACTGTTATGAATAGTGTCTCTTGTGTGCCTGTGTAATTCTGTGATCCACCATAGAGTGCTGTGATGTTATATGTTCCTGGATCGGTGTAGGTCTTTTCATGCGTTATCCTTGTGCTGCCTGATTCCAATAAGCTACTATCTTCATGTAACTCAATGTTTCCTTTGTCTGGGGTTATCATTCCTGTAGTGATGTTTACCCTGGTGTCCTCATCTATGCTTGTATCAGTATCACTGCCGTTGATTGATAAGTTGATTGTTGATTGGGCTTTCTCTACTTCGTATATCTCTGCTGTAGTGAAATTGAGGTTTGAACTGCTGTCATTTGAAAGGAACCTATAGTAATATGATCCTGCGCCCAGGTTCGTTGCGTAGTAGTAGATATCTGATATGTTTTGCATCGGATCGGTTTGCAGGGTTCCGCTGAAGTTATGCTCTATCCAGGCAGTGTCCAGCCTGTAATTATCTGTCCAGGTAATGTTGAACCAGATGGGATCTTTTGTATAGGTCTTTGGTGAGGAGGGGCTTATTATCATATCACCATACTCTGGGGCTTTTGTGTCCGGGTCTGTAGTGAAGCTGTATTCTTCTGTCTCGTTGCTGTTTCCAGCAATATCTGAGCTGTTGATCACGTAATAGTATGCCTGCGATGGTGTGAGGTCACTTAAGATGATTGCATGATCCTTGACGTTGGAGTTGTCGCTTTCTGTTTGCTGATAGTTACCTGATGTTGTCCCGTATCTGACCAAGCTGTCTGCAATCTCATCTGTATGCCAGCTGATGTTATATGATGTTGAGCTGATTGAGCTGTTCTTTACATCTATTATAACAGGAGGGGTTGTATCTGTGGATTGTAGTGTTGTTGTTGTATCTGTTACAAATGAGCCTTTGTTCCCGTATTGATCAACTGTTCTGATCTCTATCTGATACTTGGTTTGTGCATTCAGGCCTGTGGCATTGTAGGATTCTCCGGTTGTGTCTGCTTTGTATGTGCCGTTTATCCATATCTCTGCATGGTCAAAGTCAGGATCAGCAGGGTTGCTCCATGACCAGTGTATCCATGAGTCGCTGTTGCTTGTGTTGTGCAATGACGAGATCTGCGGAGGTGGAAGTGTGTCCTGGACAGTGATATAATATGTCTTTTTTGCATCTGTGAAATTTTGTGTAGTGTTATGGCGGAGGGTGATGTTATATGTCCCCACTGTATCGAAAACTTCTGTGGCAGTGACAGTTTCTTTTCCTTTTGCAATGGTTGTTTCATCCTTAATAATCTCAATTATTCCTTCAGCTGTTGTTGTTCCTGTGATGTTTATTGTTGCGCTGTTGTTGATTGTCATATTATCTTCTGTGCTGTTGAATGAAAGGGTTAGTTCAGGCTTAGCTTTCTCGATAGTATAAGTGTAGGTTGGGGTGCTGTTCTTGTTTGCGCTTGTGTCTTCTGCATGATATTGCCAGCTGTAGGTTCCTGCTGCAAGTTCTGTTGTGTAGTAGTATTCGTCTGCGTTGTTTTGTACTGTATTGTTCTGGATTGTTCCTGTGAAATTATTCTCCAGCACCACAGTGCTTATTGCAAAGTCATCTGTCCATGTTGCATTGAACTGGTGAAGCTGGCCTTTCTTGTATACTTGAGAGCCTCCTGCATCTGCATCAGACCATCTAGGTGGTGTTACATCCCTTTCAATATAATCTGCTGAAAGGAATACATGATCCACACGGGTAGTTCCTGTCTGTTTTGGCTGTTGTGCTTTACCTGTGTCAGTTATGAGGCGGATAGAGACATCATTTAGTTCAGCTTCTGTTGTGATGTATGAGCTTAGATCGCAGGTGAAGGTCTCATAGCTTCCGATGGTTATCGTGTCTGTGCAGGCACTCACATAGGACCCACCATCCAGCACCTGGACCTCTGCAGTTGTGTCTCCCACATCAGAATTGGTCTCGCGCATGTAACGGAAGTTTATCTGGACAGAATTGATTGATTCTACTAAAAGATCATTCAGGAAGCTCAGGTCCATGATTGCCTGGTTACCCTCACCTTCTTCCTCAATGTCATCCATGTCAGCAAAACTTCCTCCGCTGGCATTGACCATTGATCTGCAGTCAACATCTACGTCATTGTCTCCTGTCCCGTCATCACTGAATGTACAGCTGTCAGGAACGCTTTCAGGATCGGTCTCTGCAAATACCGGATCTTGTGGTGTGAGGGTGAAACTGTATTCCTCTCCAGGGGTCAGCTCCATTACTTTTGTCCATGAGCCGTAACAGGTCTGGGTATCGAAGATATATTCCTTGCACTTGTAGAGTTCTGTCCCTTGAGCGATGGAGGTGACGTTTGCTTTTGTGAAGTTGACTCCTGTCGGGTCTATCGCATATGCTTTCTTTGTCCCTTTTCTTATAGATGAGGGAACATCTTCCATCTTGAGTTGTGAGGTATCAATGTCTTTTATGTTGTTGAAAACAAGCTTCTTGATGGATGTTTCATGTGGGGTCACTTCAAGCTTGTCCTTATCTTTTCTCATGGTTGCAGCTACGGTCTTACCTTTACTGTTTAGTATCTTCAGTTTTGCAGGATTATTTATGTCATGTTTTGTGCCGTCAGTGTGTATAACATTTATGCTTTCTAATGTGAGGTCTGGAGGAATCTCTGCGATATAGCGTGTTCCTCTCTTTACTGCTTCTATGTCATAGACATATCCTCTGCTGTCAATCAATTCGAATCTCTCGACATCGCTTGACCGGGTTTCAATCAGCCTTCTGTCAGATTCTCCGCGCTTGATTGTCTTTGTCTCTCCTGCAGCTTCTATAGTGTATTCATCAACCCATAACTGCGGGGTGAACTCTACAAGGCAGTTATCCTGGCATACCTTCTCAAGGATTGTTGCGTTGTTTATATCGCTTACAATAACAGTATAACTTCCGTTATGTTGTGTGGTGGCTATGATCTTCTCTCCCATAACAAAAGAGTCATCTGCCTGTATCCCTGCCATTGCTGGTGTTACAAGCAGCAGCAATATCCAGATCAGATTAAGGGGCCTCATCTGGTATCACCCCTTTTCTTTTTGATCCTGGAGAGGAGCAAGGATACGTTACGCGGGTCCCTGCCTATTGCTGCAGCAATCTCCTTATTCTTTAGCCCTGATTCTCTAAGGTACTCTACAATGGCTTCCATTGAGCTAAGGACCCGGTCTGAGAAGACGGTCAAAGGGATTAAAATCCGGGTCGCTTCAAATCTGTAGAAATCGGTTCCGAGTTTCTCGGAGGCTCGGTTGTAGAGTGTCCATACGGTACGCTGGTCACGGGAGATAAGTTCTGCAATCTTTGAGAATGATAGTTTTTCTGATTCTTTTAGGTGGAGGATTAAACTTTCGCTGAAGGATAATTTTCTGTTATGAAATATGGAGGAATCTACATAGAATTCAGAGGACAGAGTATTTTCTGGTGATGAATGCGAAATTTTTAATCCCTAATTACATACAATGTAAGTATTAATTTATAAATCTTACTCTTTATTCAGAATTAAATCCTTGTTTTTGCATACAATGTAAGTATATATTTAAAAATGTTTTTATAATGGTATGGTCTGTGGTTGGTATTATAGATGTCTGGTCTGGTCTGGTCTGGTCTGGTCTGGTCTGGTCTGGTCTGGTCTGTCTCAATCCTTCTGAGGCAATCATTTATAAAGTTCAGAATAAATCAAGTAGTGAGGTGAGATCATGGATATTTTGGCTTTTGGTGTTTCATACTTTGTGCTTATGATACTTTTTTTTGTAGCTGTCACTTTGATAGTATGGATATGGGCGCTTATAGACATAATAGTGTCTCGTCTTGATGCAGCGGAGAAGCTGATCTGGCTATTGATTGTTCTCTATTTCCAGTTCATTGGAGCAATTGTCTATCTTGTGGTTGTGAAGGGGCTCAAGAAGCGGCTGGTGCAGAGCAAGAAGAAACTGGTGCGCCAAAATAATGTGATCGGGGGTGTTGCTGGAGGTATTGCAGCTTACCTGAATGTTGACGCTGCTGTGGTCAGGATATTGTGGGTCGTTATAACTGTGTTCACTGGATTGTTCGTTGGAGTGGTGGCGTACCTTATTGCCTGGGCAATCATACCTGAAAAGAAATAAACCTCGTTTTATAATAGTTAGTTTTTTATAGTTGTTTTACTTCTATACATAAGGGGTGGTAGTATGGATAATGCCATGGACTGGATCGCTTTGGTCCTTGTGATTGTCGGAGGTCTTAACTGGGGCCTTGTAGGTCTTTTCCAGTTTAATCTGGTGGATTTCTTGTTTGGTAGTATTGCATTGCTAGAACGAGTTATCTATGTTTTGGTGGGTGTTGCTGCATTGTACATGGTCTACTATGCAACACGCTGATTTTTTTAATCTTTTAACCAGAATGATGGTATGTTGATTCCAATCTGTTGGAACATGGATGCGAGTCTAAATGTAGGGAGACCCATGACATTATGGTAGCAGCCGTTTATCTTCTCAATGAATATTGCGCCTTTGCCCTGGATTGCAAATGCTCCTGCCTTGTCCAGAGGTTCTCCTGTCCGGACATATGCTTTGATGGTTGATTTGTCTATCTTTCCCATCTTTACACGGGTCATCTCGGAATCGGTCAGGGTTATATCCTGGTTGATAAGGGCTATGCCTGAGTATATTCGGATATTTTTTCCTGAGATCTCCTGGAGCATTTGTTCTGCTTCTTTTGATGACTTTGGCTTGCCGATGATGCGGTCGGTAACTACAACGGTGTCAACACCTACAATTATGCCTTTATTCTTTCTTGCCACATCCTTTGCCTTATTGTGTGCAAGCCGCATGACAAGACGTGGTGGTGAAAGTTTCAGATGCATCTCTTCTTCATAATCAGAAGGTATTGCAGTATATGATATGCCTAGCTTGTCCAGAATCTCTTTTCTCCTGGGTGATGATGATGCAAGGATTATCATGTGAATTTGAAATTAGTACCTCTTTAAAACAGTATTGAAAATGCTAGAACTGGCTGAATGTCATGTATAGAAAGATAGTTAAATCATTTTGTATATGTTGTTCTTATGAGCTTATTAATTAAAGATGTTTTGCTTAATGGAGAGATGACAAATATTCTTATTGAAGGGACAAAAATCACCCATATAGGCGAGTTCAGGGATGCAGAGGAAGTAATAGATGGGAAAGGTATGGCTGCGATCCCTCCTTTCATAAATGGGCATACTCATGCTGCAATGACTTTATTGAGGGGTTTTGCAGAAGACATGGCACTTGCGGACTGGCTTAAGAAGCATATATGGCCTTTGGAAAACCAGTTGACTGAAGAAGATGTGTATGTTGGTGCAAGGCTTGCATGCCTTGAGATGATAAAGACTGGCACGACTTTCTTTTGCGATATGTATTGGCATAGTCCAGGCACTATCAGGGCAGTGAATGAGATGGGCCTGAGAGCTGCTGTTTCAGGGGTATTTATCGATTTTTTTGATGAGGATACTGCGAAGGAGCAGATTGAAGCTAACAAGGAGGTCCTTGCTTATGGGAATGATAGGATAACTATGATGCTTGGGCCACATTCAATATATACTGTTTCTGGAGAAAGCCTGAAGTGGATTGCGGGGTTTGCCCGGGAAAAAGGGCTTCTAATCCATATCCATCTGTCAGAAACAGAAAAGGAGGTAGCAGAATGTGTTGCTGAAAAGGGGATAAGGCCAGTCCATTACCTTGATAGTATTGGTCTTTTGGGAGATAATGTCTTGTTGTCACATTGCATATGGGTTGATGAGTCTGAGATTGAGGTCATCAGGAAAAGGGGATGCAGCATAGTGTATAATCCAGTCTCTAACATGAAACTTAGTTCTGGTGTATTTCCATATGAAAACCTGAAAGGGCTTCGAATGATGATTGGGACCGACGGGTGCGCATCAAATAACAATCTTGATATGATTGAAGAGATGAAATGCGCTGGTCTTTTGCAGAAGTTTTTTACAGGTCCTCAGTCACTTCCTGCTGAAGATATACTCAGGATGGCAAGGGATGGCAGTTTTTTCAGCCTGGATACAGGTGTTGGGGTTGGATCACTTGCAGACCTTTTGCTTATTGACCTGTCACATCATTCTCTTGTGCCAAGGCACGATCTCGCATCAAATCTTGTCTATTCAGCACGAAGCGAATGTATTGATACGACTATCTGCAATGGGCGTGTGCTCATGCGGGGTCGTGTTGTTGAAGGAGAGAAAGAGATAGTTGATGCGGCTGAAAGAACGGCTGCAAGGCTGGTTCAGCGATAGGATACTTTTATAAACAATACCTTTTTCTCTAATATCATGTCTCTTACATCAAAAGAACAAAGGGAATTAAAGAAATTCGTGCAGGAGCTGGAGGATTTCAAAGGTCGAAATACTGAGCTTGTTACAGTCTATATTCCATCAGGTTATGACATAAATAAGATCCTTACGCATCTTTCACAGGAGCAGGGGACTGCTACAAACATAAAATCCACTGCTACCCGTAAGAATGTGATCGATGCTTTGGAGAGGATGATACAGCACCTCAAGCTTTTCAAGCAGACTCCACCTAACGGACTTGCATGTTTTTCAGGCAATGTTGCTGAAAGGGAAGGCCAGTCAGATGTCAAGGTGTGGTCGATTGAGCCTCCTGTACCCTTGAACACCAGGATATATCGCTGCGATAAGCAGTTCCTGCTTGACATATTGCGTGATATGCTTGATGTAAAGGAGATGTATGGTTTGGTAGTGATGGACAGGCGGGATGCTGATGTTGCGTATCTGAAAGGAAAAAGCATAGTTGAAGTCTCAAATGCAAGTTCTAATGTTCCTGGGAAGACCAAGGCAGGTGGACAATCAGCTGCACGTTACGGACGGATAAGGGAGGATGCTGCAAAGGAATTCTATAAAAAGGTTTCTGAGCTGATGAAAGATGCATTCCTTGGTAATGATGATGTAAAGGGAATCATTGTAGGCGGCCCTGGACCCACTAAGTATGAGCTTGTTGATAGCGGTTTTATCACAGGAAATGTGAAGGAAAAAATCATTGCCATTAAGGACTTGTCATATACTGGCCCTTTTGGTCTGCAGGAACTTGTTGAGAAAAGTGACGATGTGCTTGCAAATGAAGAAATAATAAAAGAGAAAAAACTGATGGCACGCTTTTTTGAGTTGTTGAACAAGCAGCCGGGAATGGTATCTTATGGATATGAGCAGTGTAAGGAGCATCTTAGAATGGGTGCGGTTGATAAGCTTTTAGTTTCTGATGTTGTTGATGATTCAATGTATGAGGAACTGGAGGCACTTGCTGTGCAACTTGGTTCAGAAGTTATAATTGTATCTACAGAGACAAGGGAAGGTGTCCAGTTGCGTGATATCGGTAAGATTGCAGCAATCTTGCGGTATGAGGCTGATCTTAATGCCTGAGGATGCTTATGTATGCTTATTCGGGAGTGAACCACCATATACTTTTGAGGTGACTTATTCTAATCGTTTCAAGCCTTTTAATGCAAGGGTTGAAAAAAAAGCAAAGCACATCTGTTTTAAGCTGAGCAGGAAATGGGAAGGTGTTGACTCTGATATAAAGAAGGGGCTTTACCAGGAGCTGCTCGCAAAACTATTTAGAGTGGGTGATGATACAAGATACATGGAACTGTATCGCATATTTGTTCATAATATGCATATAGCGGCTGAACGGATAGAAAGCGATCCCTATCTGGTGGAATCCTTCAACAGGGTCAATGAGCGTTATTTCTCCTTTAATGTAGAGATGCCTAATCTTTCATTTGGCAGGAGAACCAAACGGACCTTGGGCTCATACAATTTCCATGCAGACACGCTTACCATAAGCAGAGTGCTTAAGGATGGGCCTCGTGAGTTCCTGGATTATGTAATGTATCATGAACTTCTTCACAAATGGCTTAAGTTTGATTACACAAAAAGGAAGGCAAGGCATCATACCTCTGAGTTCAAGAGACTGGAAAAACAGTTTGAGGATTATGAGGGTGTGGAGAAACGCCTGAAAAGATTCCTTAACGGAAGATCCTGATCATCCTGAAGTTTGCATTCTTCCATGCGGTGTAGAATAATATCTTCTTCACTCTCCTGTTCTTTATGTTGTTCAGGTAGTCGTGATAGATTATGTCCCTGTCGTTGTATCCTGTAATGATTACGTTGTTCCTGACATACCTGTTCTCCTGCTGGGGGTCTTGCGCAAGGATCTGTGCTATTATGATTCCTTTTTTCATTTCTTTTTTCAGTTGCTCTATTGTCATCTCTCTTTTCTGGTATTTGGCTCCTTTCTTAATTGTCTTTTTCAACAGGTCCAGGTCATGATGATTCTTGCTGTACTTTATATTGTCTGATATTTCAACTGTGTTGTTGAGGTTTGTGCTGGCGTATGCAATGCGGATAAGACTGTTGTTTTTTGTGGCAGGTATGTTTCTTACTTTCTCTAACAGGATCTTTTTCTTGAGCCACTTATGGACATACATGTGAGCTGAAAGAAGAGTCAAAAGCAGGCTTTTTTCGTATGTTATGTTTGTTATCTTTATGAAAGGGACCTTGAGATGCTTGCTTTTTATCTTTTTGAGGAAGGGGTTTATTGTCTTGTTTATTTGTTTGTAACCTGATACGATCTTTTCTTTTCCTGTCTGTATCCTTTCTTTGATTGTATCTCCAAAATAGTAGATGAATTCGTTTTGTTTTGCTCTTCGCTTCATGTCATCTATTAGAATATACCAGTAGGTGAGGGTCTTGTCAACGATGTTTACGTATGCGCTTTTATTTATTGTTCCTGCTTTTATCCTTCTTACTTCATAGGCGTAGCCGTAATGGCCTCCGGCAACACCGATTATTGCAACAAGGATTATCATGATGAGGAAAGGCCATAATCTGGATTCACTCTCTCGTTTTATCTCCCCTGGTTTCTCAATGCTTGTATCCAGTGGTTCATCATCCTTCCTTACTATGTTAGTGTCATCGGGGGTCTCTTCCTCTTCCTCGGAGATACAGTCCTTGGTGTGGAACTCTTCTGTTGTGCCTCCCTGTAGGCTTAACCTGTATTGGCCTTTCTCCTTTGGAGTGAATGTGACCAGGCCTTCACTATCAGTCATAAGAGACATTACCTCTTCATAGGTATTATTGATAACTCTCTCTACTGTAATATCCTTGTTTTCCAACGGACCGCAGGTCTCCATCCCATCGATAATATCCCCCTGGGTCTCGCAGGTGGCTCTAGGAACAAGCTTGACTGCTTTTATTGTCATGCTGTCTTCAAGACAATTCCTGGGGAAGATTATGATTGCAGATGATTCGCTGTCATCGCAGATTCCGCAATCCTTTTTGCAGGTCTCGCAGCTTTCAATATCATTGCATACATCATCCCCGCAATAGTTTACATGTATTGTTATCTCCATCCAGTTACTTAGTCCGTATTCATCTGTGATGGTTATGTTGATCTTGTGTGTACCACGCTGGTCTGCTGAGGGATGGCTTCTAATGATTCCGTTATTGCTTATCTGGAATGCTGTGGAGTTTGTCCTGAAAGTGATCTGGTCTCCGTCATAATCTGTGGCGTTTATTGTCAGGTTGAACTGCTCGTAATTATAGGCATCATATTCTGTCTTATCCACATTGAAGATAGGTGGGTCGTTCACATCGATCACATTGAATGTCACTGTCTGGGAAACGTTATGAACCTGGTCTGAGACCGTGAAGATTACAGGAATCTCACCGCTAACCCTGGGTCCTGGTGTCCAGGAGACTCTTGCAAGGGTATTGTTGATCTTTGTTATTGAGATATTATTGTTATTGCTTGTATAGCTAAGCTGGTCATTGTCGATGTCAGAGGCTGTTATGTTGAATCGTATCTCTTCTCCTTGTTCAAGGGTCATATCAGGGATTGGGTCAAATTCAGGAGGGGTGACTGTAAAGGTGATTGTCTCTGAGAACTCCCTGACTTGTTGCCAGCCATGAATATCCTCTGCACTGATACTAAAATTGACAGTCTGGTTAGCATGGTCTTCCCAAGGGGCTGTTATGTTGAATGTGAACTCCTGTCCTCCTTCCAGGTCTCCTGTCCCTGGAGTCATGTTTAAAGGTCCTTCCCAACCTGTATCCCATAGGTTGTATCTTATGGTTGGCGCATCGTTAAGAAGCGGCGATGTGTCCTGTAGTGTTACAGTTATCTGCATATCACCTGAAGAATATCGGTTCAGATTTGTCCAGGTGGTTGATACGAAGCTGGGAGGAAGGGTATCTATGATTATCCAGTCAGAGCTTGCATTGCCGATGTTCCCTGCTGAATCTTCTGCCCATACATAAACAGACACGTTTCCCTGGGTAAACACGCTCATCTGGGTTTGCGTTCCAGTCTCATTAAACCCTTGGGTTGTCATCTGGTTGTTTGATGTGTTATAGTAATAACGGGATATATTTGATATGTCATTAAACCCTGACCATGATATGTCCAGTAGGGTTGATGTTGCATATTTTGAGCCATTCTCAATGGATACGCTTGCGTTAAGGTTAGAGGGAGGAGTGATATCATTATAAAGCACATGTGTCGTATCTTCACTTATCAATCCGTTCATGGTGTTGTTGCACTGGAAATAGAATGTATTCTCACCCTCCTGGTAGAAAGGGATGCTTGCGGAATGGCTTTCTTCACCTGTTGTGTTCATGATGGTTTTTGAATCAAAAGGAGTATTGTTTGCTGTAGCATACCTGCATTCTGCAGGAAGGGTTGTCTCAAAGCTGATTACCTGGTCAGTATTGAACCAACCTGTGGGTGTTATGTTCTCTATTGATACTGAACCTTCGTTGACCCTGAAAGTGCGGGTCTCTGATTCAATTACTAATGTGGGTGTCAGGTGGGGATCATGTATCTGGACTTTCCAGTAATATCTGTCATCGGAAAGGGCCTGGGTGCTTGTCAGAGTGTGGTTCTCCTCTGAATTGGTTATATTGATCTCAGGGCTTGAGAAATCCGGGTCATTATCTATAATGAGCCTGTGAAGGTTAGTACTTCCCTGATCATACGAAAAGTCCCATGTGAACTGGGTCATGTTTGGCTGGATGCTGTCGTTTGCAGGGGAAAGCAGAGGTATGACATATTCCATATCCTGGGCTATGGGTACGTCGAAGGCTGAAGGTGTCGGTGATGGTGGTGGATGTATTGTCACGTTTTCAGGCAAAGCCTGGGTTGCAATAGGGGGATTGGCCCATGCGCGGGAACGGATTATGTAATCCGCATCATCTGGTACAGTCTGGCTGAATGTAATGATGGTCATTCCCCTTGTTGCATTTATGGTTGTTGAATTCTGGGTTCTGCTTTCAATAAGGGTTCCGTTAGGATAGAACAGTTCAGCCTGCACCTCTGCATCCCCTCCACCATGGCCTGTGGTATTGACCATGGCGTTTATTGTTGCCGGGGCTCCAGCTGCAGCTAGGGAAAAGATGCTTATAATCAGCATTAATACAAGTCCTTTTATTGCAGGGTGTCCCATAGTCTGAGGCTGAGTTCTTTTGTCAGTTTGTTTTCTTCTACAGCGTGAAGGTCTATCATTGTCTGTATAGGTGATGTGATACTTTCTTTGGTCATTATGGTTTTTGGTTCTTTGTGAAGGATGATTTTTGTCTGACCCGGGTCAAGGCGGTTAAGGGTTGTTATGATATTGGGATTTGCGTAAGCGTGGAGCTCTTCTGTAATTTCTATTTCCTGGATCTCTTCCAGGGCGCTATGAAGACACAGGATAGCTTCTTTTTTCAGGATCTTTTTAGCTTCTTTTTTTGTGCAGTTGATCTCGATTGTCCGGTCTTCTTCTAATACATGCTGGTCAGCGATGTGTCTTATGAGCTTGTTAGGGGCGATAAGGAGGTATCTGCCTGTCTCTCTTTTTGCAATACCTTTTTGGATGAGCCATTTTGTGATTGTATTGACCCTGCCGATGGACACATTGCTTTTTTCTGAGATTTTGCTCTGGGTAAAAGAAGGGGCTTGTAAAATAGCATCAAGTATCATCAAGGTCTTTTGGCTGGTGAGTCTTTTCATTTATTCATGAATTTTTCACTTTTTTATGATTTCTTTAGTTTTTACTATTTTATCTTTTTTTTTAATTTTAATTTATTTTATACTTTATCTTGTTGATTTATCTGCTTTTTTTAGTATTTAGAGAAAATAGGATTTAAAATTCTTTCGGTTTATTTTACTTTTTGCCTTTATACAGGACTTTCTTTTCAAAGGGACATTCTTTCAGAAAATCACTTAGGCCTCTTGTGACTTGTGAGTCCCAATTATTCAGGAGAAGTTCAACCTCATCAATGGGAATATTGGTCTTTAGCGCTATCTCATGCGTTGTGAAGTATTTGGTGGGGTTGTTGTTCAGGAAATCGATAATCTTCTTGGTTTTTTTTGAGTCGACCCAGAGCCCCTGGAAGAAGCGCTGTAACCTGGATTTTTGTGGGCTGTTGCGTGTTATGCAAAGGACATTTGACTTGATTATCCTTTGCTTGTTTCCTTCATAGATGACCTTAGTCTCTATAAGGCCTGATTCCTCCAGCCTTTTGAGGTTTTCATGAATTGTGGAGGAGGAATGGCCTATCTCTTTTTTCAGGGAGGTGGCATTATGATTATCCTTTCCAGAGAGGGATATCAGGATCTTTCGGGGGATATCCTGGGTCCAGCTTTTCTCGATCTGGTATTTGGTTTCAGAGGGTATCGTGGTGGGAAGAATCTCTATGATCTTTTTTGTGCGCTGGTGATAATATACGCAGATCTCCATGAGAAGTTTTACTTTGGATTTTATATATTAATGTTTCCCTTTTTCGGGAATCCCGAAAAACTGAAAAACCGAAATATTTATATATATTTTAGTAGGGAAGTACATATATAGCAGATTACATAAAGCACACTTAATATACAAGAAGGTATCCTAGAATGGGTTTTGGAACTATCGCTGCAAATATCATAATGTTCATCTCGGTATTGATACTTTCAACTGCAGTGCTTGGTGTTTTCAAATCCACCATAGACAGTTCAGTTGGCTCTTTCCAGTCTCGTTCTGATGAGATCTCCAATTCGATAAGGACAGATATCACTATACAGAGTGCAGTGTATGATAATGTGAGTGAGGAGATTGTTGTTACTGTTAAGAATACTGGTGAGACTGTGCTTGACCCCCAATATATGGATGTCTATGTTGATGGTTTCTTTATTCCCAGGAATGCTGCAAACCGGACAGTCAGTGTACTTCCTTCCACTGATACGCGTAATTCAGGGCTTTTTGATCCGCGTGAGGTAATTGAGATTGTAATTGGACAGGAGCTGGATGAGAGTCATCATCATGTGGCTGTGGCTACACAGTATGGGACAAGGACAGAGGAATTGATAACCCAGTAAAATGGTCGTAAACCAGGAATATCTAGAGGAGAAAGAAAGGGAAGCGCACGCTTATTATCATGATATCAACCTTCAGCGTGATGAGCTTTCCATGAATCTTGGCGGAGGTATTCCTAAGAAATCACTTATGCTTGCCGTGGGTGAGGATGGGGCAGGTAAAAGCATACTCGCCCAGAGGTTGTTGTATAGTTTTGTTCGTAACAAGGCTACGGTTAGCTATATCAGTTCAGAGCTTAATACCATCTCATTTGTTGAGCAGATGGAGTCTATGGATTATGATATCAAGTATGACCTCTTGAATGGAAGGGTCCTTTTCATACCCATGTTTCCGGTGATGGGAAGTACGACGCCTTCGAATGATTTCATGACCAGGCTTTTGAAAACAAAGGAGATATTTGAAAAGGATATCATAATATTTGATACCTTATCTTTTCTGATGATAAGGAATAATATCACACAGGATGAATGCTATAACCTGATCAACATGCTCAAAAGGATGACCTCCCTTGGCAAGACCATACTCTTCATGGTGGATCCGAATCATCTTAATGATACGATGCTCTCACTATTGAAGTCTGTCTCTGATATTTTTGTCAATCTTGCCATCCGTTCTTTTGCAGGGAATGTAGTAAGGGTGATAAATATCGTCAGGTTCAAGAGGCCGCAGGGTGAATTCCAGGCAAACATACCTTTCAGGGTTGAGCCAGGAAAAGGACTTGCAATAGAGATCGCAAGCCTTGATTAAAAAGAGGTAGAACATGCGCGGAAAGATAACTGAAGAACAAAAGACTTTTGAGAGCGCACAGGCTAATTACCCTCATTTCCGAAAATATGTACAGGAGATAACTGCCTCACTTGGAACTCCTAATTATTATCTGGATTTCGATTTCTTCAAGTATTATCGTGAAGAGTTCATGAACCAGATCGATAAGGAAGGAGCTAATCTTATATATCCTGTGGATGATCTTTTGTTTATCCATATCCTAAAATTTCCAGGCGAGGCATATCAATACATAGTCATTGAGCCTGAGCTTGATGATGAGAGCAAAAGGCTGTATGAGAAGGTTCTTGACAAGATGATAGACCTCGCATCGCAGTTGCCTACGCCTGATCATACTACAGATATAAAACCTGTTCTTATGGATTTGCTTGATAAGTGTGTTGACCCCGGAAGGCCAAAACGGTTGATGGGTGTGAATCTTGGTTCAAAGCTTTCAGTCACAAAGGATCAGTACAGGATGCTTAAGTATCATCTCCTGAGGGAGCGTGTAGGGTACTCAAAGCTTGAGCCGCTTTTCAAGGATCCTTACCTGGAAGATATCCATTGTGTGGGGGTGGGCAATCTTGCAGCAGTGCACAAGATCTTTGGTGTTGTGAGGATGAGCCTGAAGTTTCCCACAGATATTGAGCTTGATAAGTATATCCTGGATGCTTCCGAGCGTGTGGAGCGGCCAGTGAGTGACAGCAGGCCTGTGGTTGACGCGATAATGCCAGACGGGTCTAGGGTTAACTATATCTATGGCAGGGAGATCTCCCGGGAGGGTTCAAGTTTCACTATAAGGAAATTCGCGGATGTGCCTGTGAGTATAGCTGATATCGTATATTATCAGACTCTTACTCCAAAGATTGCAGCGTATCTTTGGCTATGTCTTGAGAACGGGATGAACTGTTTTGTCTGTGGAGAGACTGCGTCAGGTAAGACGACTACACTAAATGCGATGAGTGCGTTCATCAAGCCTGATGCAAAGATATATACAGTAGAGAATACTGCTGAGGTGACAATGCCGCATGACATATGGCAGCATCTAGTTACGCGTGAGGCTGGGAAGGATTCTGATGTGACTTTGTTCACTTTGCTTATTGCGGCCCTGAGGTCACGTCCGAATTATATCATAGTTGGTGAGATACGGGGTGAAGAGGGAAATATCGCTTTCCAGGCAATGCAGACTGGTCACCCATGCCTTTCCACATTCCACGCAGGCTCTGTGCATTCCATGATCCAGCGTCTTACAGGGCATCCTATCAATGTTCCTATCGCTTTTATCGATAACCTGAATGTGGTTCTTATCCAGCAGGCTGTGACTGTCAATAACAGGCTGGTGAGGCGGGTCACCTCCATTTCAGAGATTGAAAGATACTATGATGCTGAGAATAAGGTAATAACCCGAAAGGTATTCTTATGGGATTCTAAGAAGGATGAGCATAGGTTTACTGGTTATTATAACAGTTATATCCTGGAGAAGAAGATTGCAGCCCAGTTGGGATACCAGGATCCAAAGGAAATATACGAGGAGCTTGAATTGCGGGAGAAAATAATCCAGAAGATTGTTGATCGAAAGATCCTCAATTATTACAAGGTGTTTGACATCATCAAGAAATTTTCGATAGGTGGTGTGGAGTCTCTGCCGTTCGAGCTTGACTGATCATGGAAAGATACATAACAAGGGCAGGATTCAAGTCCATAAGCCAATTCGCATTCAAGGTAGCCATGCCTCTGCTTATACTTTCCCTTGTCCTTTTTTTCTCTATACTTCTTTTCCTTCCGCTCCCTTTTTATGTGGCATATGTTTTCTTGTTTCTTGGGTTTACGGCGATTTTTTTGATACCTTACATGCTTTATGAGCGGAAGCGTGTTAACATAAATGAGAACATCCATCTTTTCATAACATACTGCGGAACCATATCAACGATCGACCTTGACCGTAAGACTTTTTTCAGCAAAATAGCAGAGAATAATGATTATGGGGAGATCTCAAAACTATCAAATAAGATCCTGTATTTTGCTAAGGCATGGAACCTTGGCTTTGCGCAGACATCAAGGAAGATGGGAAGGTTCTCAGCATCAAGGATTTTTGCTGATTTCCTGGACCGGTTTGCTGCAGCCCTTGATTTCGGGCAGGAACTAGAGACTTTCATGCGTGATGAACAAAGCGCTGTGCTTGATGATTATTCTACAATGTATAAGGAATCTCTCAATAATATCGGGATGCTAAGGGAGGCGTTTATCGCTGTTACTATCTCTCTTGCGTTTGGCATAAGTACTGCGTTGCTTCTTCCTTTACTGATGGGTGTATCCATTGTTGTTGCGATACAATGGTCTTTACTAATCCTTTTTTTCATTGATATGTGCCTGCTTGTCTTCGTGAATGTATTTATCCCAAATGATGATCTGTGCCATAATATGAAGGTGAAGGATGAGGGTACAAGGAAGCTTCATAAGTGGAGCATGATCCTTATTCCAATATCATTGAATATTGCTGCCTTTCTCTTTTTCATGGGATGGTTCAGTTTTCTTTTTAATATTGCGATTGCAATAACACCTTTGATGTATCTTGGGTTCCTTGCAGTGCAGGTCGAGAACACTGTCTTTAAACGGGATAAAGAATTTCCTTCATTTATCCGGGCGCTTGGTGCAACCATCTATGCACGGCAGGGAGGGGTTCCTTCAAGTCTTGAGGCTTTGCAGGTGCATGATTTCGGGATATTGCAGGACATCGTGAGCAACCTTTACAAGCGGCTAAAGATAGGTTCTGACAAGCTCAAGAGCTGGTATTATTTTGCAGGTGAGTCAGGATCAAAACTCATAAGCCGGTTTGTGACCATATTCCATGAATCAATCTATCTCGGGGGACATGCACAGAAGATTGGTGAGATGATAAGTAATAATTTCCAGGATCTATTATCTTTGAGGAAATTGAGGCAGCAACAGGCATCATCTTTGAAAGGGGCTTTGTATGGAGCCCTTATAGGGTTTATCGCTACTATCTATATCTCTGTCTCAATCACAAATCTTCTTACGCAGATGTTTTCTGATGCTTGGGGGGATAGTCTTTCCCAAGGGTCGATGTCAGGACTTATATCATCAATAATACCAAGCATGCCTGAGGTTGATGCAGCGCGTTTGAGCTTGTATCTTGGCCTTACAGTACTGTTGCATTCGTTTGTGTCTTCATTAGTAATCAAGATTGTTGATGGGGGTAACAGGTTTGCAATGCTTTTTGATTTCATTGCCATGGTATGGATAGGCGCTTTGCTTTCCTGGCTGGTGCCACTAATCGCATCAAATCTTTTTGCGGGAAGCATGGGTCTTGGGTGAATCCTGAAAGAATAGGTGGGCCCGCGGAGATTTGAACTCCGGACCACTCGATCTCTGATGAAAGCATTATCAGTCGAGCACTCCACCAGGCTAAGCTACGGGCCCATGATAATTGAAAAATAGGGGACGATTTTTAAAGTTTTCTTATTTTACCTTTGTGTTTGAACAGATTCTCTGTTAACCAAGGATGTCAAATCAATGCAAATGTTTATATCTCTCTTATTTCAGGATAAGGGCATGGATCTTGCCATAATATCATTGATTTTCAGGATCCCGACGATATTTTTGGCAATACTTATGGGATTTCTTGCTTATAAGTTATTCGTACTTACGAAGGGCGCTACCAAAGGTTGGGCGTATCTTTCGATTGGAGGTTTCTCATTGTTCATGTGGGCTGCATCAATCGTGATTTTTGATGTGATATTTCCTTATGAAACATTCAGATATCTGACTGGGGCTTTCTTTCTTTTCATGATGGCTATATTCCAGCCACTGGCTTACACAAAGCTTGCTGAATCATTTCATGCCAGGCTTCCCAAATGGTGGAATGTTACATCGTTGCTTGCGCTTATAGGGCTGGTTGTTTTCTCATTGATGGCTTATGGAAGCATGGGCAGTTTTGGTTTGCGTAATTTCCTTACTGTTGCTCACTTTACTCTTGCAATATGCATGGTTTTTGCGTTGTTTCCAAGTTACAGACTGATGAAGGAGACAAGGAAGTCACCCTGGGTTTTCTCTTTTTTGTTCTGCCTGTTTGTAGCTTTCGGGATGCAAATTGGGCAATACTATAATAACTGCTGCAATGAGACAAGCGATTTCTCAGAGAATGAAGTTTGTGATTATGACCTTGATTACCTTGGTATCTATGAGGCTCCCTGTCATGCTGGTATTATCAGTCGTGCCCAGTATTATCAGTTGATTCTTTTGATAGGGATAATACTTGGAGATATTGCATTCTTCAAGCTCTGGCGCGGTCTCAAAGCATTTAAATAGTAATATCTTATTCACTTTCTCATGGATCTCATAAATGTAGCACGGAAATGGCAAGAGCGTTGGGAAAAGGATTCAATATTCAAGGTAACTGTTTCTGATAAACCAAAATACTATTGCCTAGAAATGTATCCTTATCCTTCAGGAAAGCTTCACATGGGGCATGTACGTAATTATTCTATAGGTGATTGTTTTGCAAGGTTCAAGCGCATGAAAGGTTTCAATGTCTTATACCCTATGGGATATGATTCTTTTGGGTTGCCTGCGGAAAACGCAGCAATAAAGAATAATTCGCACCCGCGTCCATGGACAGAGAAGACTTCAAAGGACATGATGGAGCAGCAAAAAAAGATGGGCCTTTCTTATGACTGGGACAGGCTTGTAACTAGTTTTGATCCTGAGTATTACAAGTGGAACCAATGGTTATTCATCCAGCTCTATAAGAAAGGGCTTGCTTATCGTAAGAAAGCGCCGATCAACTGGTGCCCTAAGTGCAATACTGTTCTTGCGAACGAGCAGGTTGAGGATGGCAAATGCTGGAGATGCGATTCAGATGTGGAAGAGCGTCATCTTGAGCAGTGGTTTTTGAAGATAACTGATTATGCTGAAGAACTGCTGCGTGATATTGATACTCTAGAGGGATGGCCTGAGAAGGTAAAGACAATGCAAAGGAACTGGATTGGTAAGAGCCATGGAACAAGGATAAATTTTGATATTGTTGATAAGGAAGGGAATAAGATAGATTCTGTATCAACTTTCACTACACGGCCTGATACGCTGTATGGTGTCACTTTCCTTGCGCTTGCTCTTGAGTTCCCGAGAATTAGGGAATGGAATGATTCTTCTGAGGTGCAGGATTTTATCAGGGAACAAAAGAAAAGAGTTTCTTATGATCGAACCAGTGCAAAGGATAAAAAGGGAATATTCCTTGGGGTCTATGCTATTAATCCTGTAACAGAAGAGAAATGTCCTGTTTATGTAACAGATTATGCTCTGATGGAGTATGGAACAGGTGCTGTTATGGGGGTGCCAGCGCATGATCAAAGAGACTTTGATTTTGCAAAGAAGCATGATCTTCCTATAAGGGTAGTTGTGCAACCAGAAGAAGAAACCCTAGAGGCGGCTTATGTGGGGAATGGACCTCTTGTGAATTCAGGAAAGTTTGACGGGATGAACAATCGCGATGCAATAGAGGGAATCTCTGAGTACCTGGAGGAGAAGGGCCTGGGTGAAAGGACCGTCCAGTATAAGCTGCGTGACTGGCTTATATCAAGGCAGAGATACTGGGGTACACCTATTCCTTTTATATATTGCGATTCATGTGGGCTTGTTCCTGATGAGGATCTTCCGGTAAAACTTCCGGAGGATGTCAAGTTTACGGGTGAGGGCAATCCTCTTGCTACAAGCCAAACATTCATGAATGCGACCTGTCCTAATTGCAAGGGCAAGGCTCCCAGGGAAACAGATACAATGGATACTTTCATTGATAGTTCATGGTATTATTTCCGTTTCACTTCTCCAGGAGCACAGGAGATGGTGGACAAGGAAACTGCTGATTACTGGATGCCGGTTGACCAGTATATAGGAGGGGTGGAACATGCAATATTGCACTTGTTATATGCAAGGTTCATAACCAAGTGCATGAGAGACCTTGGTCTTACAACAATCTCTGAGCCTTTCAAGCGGTTGCTTACCCAAGGGATGGTCCTGATGGATGGTGCGAAGATGAGCAAGTCCTTGGGAAACGTGGTTGACCCAGAAGAATATCTTGCAAGGTTTGGTCCTGATACGTGCAGGGTCTTTATCCTGTTTGCAGCGCTTCCTGAAAAGGAGCTGGACTGGAATGATAAAGGTGTGGAAGCTGCACACAGGTTCCTGCAGAGGGTGATTCGCCTTTCTGAAGAGCCGGTATATCACGAGGAAAGGACTGCTGATGACCATTATATACAGAGCATATTGAACCGGACCATTAAAAAAGTTACAGAATACATAGAGGGTTTCAGGCTTAGCCTTGCTTTGGGTTCCTTGATGGAACTTGTGACAGAGTTCACAAAATACAAGGAAGGTTCGGTTAATAAGGAACTTTACTGGGAAGGATTTGCAACTCTTATCCGTCTGCTTTCACCTTTCGCGCCGCATGTTTGCGAAGAGCTGAACGAGCAGATTGGAGGAAAGGGTTATATCTCAATGTCTGATTGGCCAAAGGTTGAAGAAAGCAAAATCGATCCTGTTGCTGAGGAGAAAGTGAAGTTAGCCCGGACAGTTGTAGCAGATATATCTTCTGTGCTTGAGCTTGCAAAACTGGAGATGCCTCAGGAGATAATCCTTATTGTGAGCCCGGAATGGAAGTATGACCTTTTTGATAATGTTCGTGTTGCTTTGGAGGAGACACATAATGTGTCAGAGATCATGAAAAAGGTCATGATACCAGAATACGGGAAGGAGGTATCAAAGATTGTTCCAAAGCTTGTCAAGGATCCAAGCAAGATTCCTGAGGTTGTCCTAGACCAAACAAGCGAGGAAGAAATACTCATGATTCTTGTTCCAAGGATCTCTTCACAATACAAAGCTAAGGTACAGGTGGTAAAGGCAGAGGATTCCGGGGAGAATAAGGCCTCTCAGGCACAACCAGGAAAACCAGCAATAATCGTCAGATGATTGTTAGAAAAGAGCGCCTCTGGGCAGACTCGAACTGCCGACCTCGCGGTTAACAGCCGCGCGCTCCACCTACTAAGCTACAGAGGCATTGGATTTTTGGAGTTTCATTTGTTTTATAAAGCTTTCGTCTTGTGCTTTTGAATAATTCCTTTGGTATCGAATCTTATAAGAAGGGCCTCACTTTTGTTCTTGGGATTTATATACCAAAGTGTTTGGTTTGACTGGGACTTTTCTCAGGAGGCCTACTGCATCTCCTGCTTCTGCTGATTCAACCTGTTTCTGGTCTTTTTGTATGCTTTCTACTGGTTCTTCAATGCCATCTATACTGAGGATGTCTCCTTTTCTGACCGGTGCAATTAGTTCAATTATCGCTATCTTATTTTTTCTTGTGGTCTCAATTACGCGTCCTATCTCCATATTCCAAAACCTTTATATTCAATGGTAGTTTGGTTGTATTTATGTATTTAATCCTTATAATTCTACTCGGACTTTTGACAAGCTATACAGATATCCGTCATGGTAAAATAAAAAATGTAATCCTTATACTCTTTTTTGTGGCGGGATTGATCCTCAATTTCCAGTTGTCTTTTTCTTTTCTATTGTCACTCCTGATCTCTATAGTCATAGGTTATTTATTATGGGATCTGGGATTCTGGACCGCTGCAGACGGGAAACTTTTTACTGTTTTCTCTGTCCTGATCCCCCTGGGGCTGTATGCTGCTCATAGCAGTTATGTATTCTCCTCCTCAGTCAATATCCTCATCAATACTTTTGTTCCTATGTTTGCATTCTTCCTGATGTATTCGATCTCAAAGACGCCTCTGCTTCAGATGAAGGTCATTGCAAAAAGGGTGTTTGCACCCGGCCATCTGCTTAACATATTCCTGAGCATATTTGTATTTGCTCTTGCTTCTGATCTTCTCCACTCTTATATAGGGATAACCCTTGATTATTTTATATCTTTAGTTGTTCTTTTTGTGATGTATTCTTTTGTGATGTGGCTTCCTTTATCCAGAAAACAGAAGTTAGTCGGGTTGGTGATATTCCTGGTTCTTTCCTTATTTACAATATCCATAATGGATTTTCTGATCTCGGTATTTTTCTTTTTTGCTGCGTTTGTCATATTCAGGGCATTTGCGCTGGAGATGGGATTTGATCACCTGACTGTGCCTGTGAGGATAGTGGATCTCAAGCCCGGGATGGTGCTTGCTGATACATTCTATGCACATAAGGAAACAGTTGTTAAACGAAGGGCTTTATTCACGAGTTTCTTCTCTTACCTTCGTGAAAGGGGGCAGGAAAAATTCATAGATCCTTCTTCTGAGGGAATCAAGAGAAAGGACATAAGAAAGCTCAAGGATCTCGCAAAGAAGCATCCTACACTCACTCACGTCAGGGTGCATCAGACAATACCTTTTGCACCTTTTCTTTTTGCAGGTGTTATTCTTACTGTATTTTTTGAAGGCAGCATGCTTGGCTTGCTTTGAATCTGCCTATAGCTTTCTATGTTATTACAATTCTATGTTATCATAGTATAAGCCTGCAAAAAACAGTATCTCCGATGAGTTTTAACTACTCCTGAATTAATAGAAAAAACCAACAGCAAAAGCTGTTGGCTATTCTGCAATACGATTAAATACGACAGAATGAAAATACTA
>CAYYOI010000024.1:0-22669 GCA_964473285.1 uncultured Methanosarcinales archaeon
AATGGTTATGATCAGCTAGAAATCATAATGTTGAAAGGATATCTACACACCCAGATAAACAAAATCTTTAAAAATAGGTTCTCTTCATAATATTGCATGAGATGGGTGCTCCTTGTTTTGCTTATGTCTGCTTTTGTAGCAGCCGACTTTTCAGAATCCCAGGCAATTCTTGTAAACTCTGAGAACTGGCAGGATGTATATTCAGCAACCCTTGCAGCCGAACTTACAGGAAAAGAAGCTTTTTTTGTGACAAGCTCTGATACTGTAACTAGACTAATAGATAAACTTCCTGAAAAGATCCTTCTGATTCAGTCAAATGAGCCAGTCTATACCGGGATTGAGTCCCTCCTTCGTTCAAAAGGAATCCAGTTTGATACATATCCTAGATACAATATCAACACTGAGCTATTTGATGAGCTTGAGGCACAGGATGCGATTGTTGTTGATGGCGCTTACGGGTATGATGCGATTTCTGTTGCACCCTATGCCCTTTTAACAGATGCATACGTCCTTTTCGAGGAAAATGTCCCTGATGATGCAAATATAGTCATGACATATGGTTTTGTGGAAGGATTTGAAGCTCCCTTAAAGATAAATAAAGGGAACAGGTTTGATAACAACATTGAGATAGTTGACCTCTTCCTTGAAAAGAAACCAACAAAATCACTAAAGATCACAAACGGTGAATTCATTGAGAAAAGCCTTTTCAATCCCGAATATCCGGTTCTTTTCATAGGAAAGAGCAATGTGCCTGAAAATGTAGAGGAATATCTTGCAGAGTCAGATTTCAACATAGCAACCCTTATTGGAAACGATCTTGCGCCTCTTGCAAAGACTCTTAAAGACAGGCTTAAAGGTACGCATGATAAGGCATTCACAGTCATTGCAATGATTGGTAAGAGCGGTTCAGGCGGAGAGAACAGCATTGAAACCCTTGATACATTTCCTATACCTGTCTATGATGCACAACTTAGCATAAACTCAGTAAGGTATAACCAGGTGGCACAGCAATTGGAAGTGACCTATGAGAACGAAAATGATCTGAGAGTATATTTCCTTCCCTCCATTACCATCAATTCTGATGGGGAAAGAAAGACAGCAGAAAGTTCCCTTGAATTCCTTGAAGGTGAACATACCAAGACCATAGCTTATCCTATGGAGATACAAGGAGATTCAGTCTCTGGTGAGATTAGTGTCTTATTCGGAAGGGCTAACAATAGCCTGGAGCGTCGTCTCAATTATCCTGTTGAATCCCTGGATATGGTAGAAGTGATTGACCGCTCAAACATCTCCATTGAGAAAGCAGTCTACGATCGGTTGAACAAGGCCTTCAAGATCAAGGTCAAAAACACAGGCTCAGTCAAGGCATACGTGGATATTGAACTTATTGATGTTTTGATAGGAGGAGAAGAGACAAGACTTGCTTCCAGGAACACAAAAGAGATACCCGCGGGAAAGACTGAAAACCTGATTGTACGTGCAGACCTGTCATCATTGGACATGGAGGAGAATGACCAGGTTGAGGCAAAAGCCTATTTCAGCCAGCAAAAAGGGATCTTATTTAAGACGGAATCAAGATCCCTGCCCTTGGAAATCAGCATGAATCCAGGCATATATGCTGCAGCTGTTGCAGTAGTAGTGATAATAATAATCTTCCTCTCCCTTAGGAAAAAGAAAAAAAGCATTGAAAAAGGTTAATTTTTTATATTCTTACAATTTGTCTGGTCTTATGCTAGCAAGAGGATATATCTATTTTGATGATGCCGACAAAGAAGCCCTAAAGCAAAAAGACCTTGTCAGGGCAGTGTTTGAGTTTGACGGCCGTCCAGGTGTATTCATTCATGGAGATACAAACCTCTCAGCAAAAGAACTGGTTGACCAATTCAGGGATTTCGGCAAACTCCATGCAGATGTCTCAGTTGAACCTGAGGACACGGTTATCCATGTGAAGGAAGGGCCCTTCACAGGCACATATCGTGGAATCAGGCTTTCTGATTATGATCTCGATGACCTAAAGTCCAGGCTTTCTGATTACGATGGAGACGTTGTTCTTAGAACAGTAGAAAAGAAAGATGGAAAGCCCCTTTTATGTATTGATCTTATCGGGGAAGAAGTCCCGGAGATTGGCCTTGCAGTCCAGCAGATAGGATTTACCCTTGAGTAGAATATGGAAGTCTTATGTTTAGGAAACGAATTCATTGAGGATGACAGGCTTTGCCTTGAACTGGCAGATGAGCTTGAGATTCCAGGTATAACATTCACAAAGTGTACCATAGACCATTTTCTGGACGCAGCACAGACAGAAAAAAAGTTGGTAATACTTGATGTTGCAGACATTGATTCAATAAGGCGCATAACAGACCCTTCTTATCTTAAGGACCGTAACATTATGACCAATCATGACCTTGATCTATCTTTCTACATGAAGCTTCTCCATGAACTTGATAAGCTTCCAGAGATTGAGATAATAGCTGTACCAAAAGACATTGCAAAGGATAAGGTTAGAAAAAAGATTATCAGATATCTTCAATATTCAAGATCTCATACCCATGGCTCTCCTTCTTGAGTGCGCTCGGAGAACTTCCTCCATGCCAGGTAAATCTTGGTCGCACCCGCATGGGATAAATCCTTTCGTTTGCATCATCAACAATAAGTGCAGATCCTTTCTCTCTTGGAAGATTATTCAGGTATTTGTCCAGCCCTTCTCGCATATAGGACTGCATAAGCATTCCAAGCGCATCAGTATCAAGCTTTGCAGTTATCCTGTGGCTGATAAGAATATCAGATTGTGTCATAACATCAGTATGTATCTTTCCAGGCTGCTGTGTTGCAAGTATAAGAGATATCCCTGGCTGTCTTCCTTCCCTCATTATTGTCACAAGCGAGTCTGTCGCGGTGGTCTTGCCCTTGACAGGCAAAAACTCATGCGCTTCATCTATAACAAGCCATACTAGTGGCATATCTCCCTTCTTTTTCTTTTCATCCTGCGTTCCATACTGAACAGAGCTATGGATTTGCTGGTATTCCTCTTTCTTTCGTACGACCATCCTGTTGACAAAAAGCCTTTGTGATACTATCCCGATAACAAGCGACTTGATCTTCCACCCACCAGGCATGGTAGCATAGCAGCTCACATCAAGCACAGTAACCTGCCCCGGTACTGCAAGGTCTTTTATTTTTGTACCTTCCTTATCAAAAACTCCCCATTCTTTTGTTGACAAAAACCTGTTTTCCACTGCATCCTTGGTTTTCTGGTCAGCCTTAGGATCCTTTTGTACAACATCTATTATATCATCAATATCATAATTGAAATCCTGCTTTTTCATCCTCAGGATAGTCCTTTCTATCAATATCCCCATGGGATCATTCTCTGTCACTTCAAAAGAGAGGAACCAGTCCTCAGGTGTCAGTTCAGAAGGTCTGATCGAGAACGGATAATCCGTAGGTATACCTTCTTTTCGGTATTGGTGAAAATAACCTTTCGGGGTGAATATCACCGGGTTTAATGCGTGCGGTTTGAATCCCCAGTCCCTAAGAAGCATATCATCTGTCTGGTTTGCATATCGCATGGTCCAGTAAATACCCATGGTATCAAGCATGATGATTGACAGGTTTTCCTTTATCTCTTCAGAAAGGTCAGCAAGTCCTTCAGCAATGACTCCCATGGTATAACTCTTCCCACCCCCTCTCTTTCCGCAGATGAACACGACATGAGCACCTGAGATATCAAGGTGAATGTTATTTGCAAGGCTTGTCACTTGCCCCATGGTCACGTACTGTCTTCCAAGAAGGATAGTTCCTTTAGTGCCATACTTTTTCCTGTCAGGCTCGAGTCTGCCCAGAATAATATCATACATAAGGACAAAGCAGGTTTTGTCCTATAAATAATTAACGGAATTTATCCTTTCAAGGATATCATCTACCTTATAAATCTCAAGAAGGTTAGTCGTTCCTGCTTCATGAAGTTTGTGACCTGCTGTTATGACAAACATCTCTCCTTTCTTCAAAAAATTCATATTCATTCCCATCACAACAAGGTCATTAACGTAACTTTCCACATTGGAATATTCAGTAGGCTCAAAAACAGGAAATACACCCCATACAAGATTAAGCTGTCTTGATACAGTCTTATCCCTGGTGATTGCAAGTATACGACATTTCGGCCTGAATCTTGCAACTTTCCTTGCAGTATACCCACTCTCAGTAGGAGTAAGGATTGCAGAGACATTTATTGTTTTTGATGCAAGATAAGCTGCCTTTGTAATGAAAAGTGTTATCTCATTGAGATTATCGTGATCCATCTCACCCAGTGGCTCATGAAATACATTCTGTATCTTTGTATCATAGACACTTGCAATCCTTGCCATTGTCTGGACTGATTCAACAGGATGCTTTCCCCGGGCGGTCTCTCCGCTGAGCATTATTGCATCAGCACCTTGCAGTATCGCATGGGATACGTCACTCACCTCTGCCCTGGTTGGCCTGGGAGAATGTGTCATTGATTCAAGCATTTGTGTTGCAACTATGACTGGCTTTCCAATAAGATTGCATTCCTTTATTATTCTCCTTTGGATGTAAGGAACCTTCTCAAGATCCATCTCCACTCCAAGATCCCCTCTTGCAACCATTATCCCATCAGCCAGGTCTATTATCTCGCTTATGTTTCTTACACTATTGCAATGCTCAATCTTTGCAATGATTCCCATCTTTGATTCTGCACTTTCAAGGATTGAAAGTAGTTCCCTTATATCCTCTGCATTCCTTACATAAGATGCCGCAACAAAATCAAGTCCCTTGCTTATGCCAAACCTGATATCTTCCTTGTCCTTCTCTGTCAGAAAAGGCAGTTTCGCATCATGTTCCTTGAAGGTAACACTTTTTTTATTTCCAAGGAAACCATCATTAAGAACTCTTATCCGGCCATTATTTACTTCTGCCGATATCAGCCCATCATCAAAATATACAATCGTTTCATCAGCAATCTCATCAATTGGATAATTTATCCTTATCACATCAGAAGAATTTTCAGTACTTTCTTCTAAAGCTATCTCATCTCCTTTTCTTAGCTGCATGCCCTCATTATCAAAAGGGTTTGTCCTTATCTCAGGCCCTTTAGTGTCAAGCATTATGCATATGTTTTCATCAACTTCCCGGATTCGGTCAATAATCTTGGAGAAGTATTCATAATCTCCATGAGAAAAATTGAGTCTTACAATATCCATACCATTCTCATGAAGCTCTTGTATTGTCTCCACGCTGTCAGATGCAGGCCCTATAGTTGCTATTATCTTTGTTAATTTTTGCATCCCGGCTAGGAGACAACAGTTCATTTAAGAATATTTGTATGTTTAGCCCTTGAGGATTATCCTTGGTTAAACTTCTATCTGACATGATCTAATACCTTATCATATTTTTTACTATAAGTAATTCATGAATAATGGTAACGTGGGAGGTTAGTAAATCTATGGAAAATTTTCATTAAACATGTAGTTTCTACGGAGTTGCTACCGATATCTTTTTTTAAGATAGACGCCTCTAAAGAAATTGACCTTTTGACTAAAAAAGGCCATAAATGAGGAGGTAGCGATAGCTATGGGATCCCATATAATTGATGAATTTAGGAATAAGGAGAATATTGAGTATATAATCGGATTCTCCGGCTCCAGTGATGAATCCAATAAGGAAAAAGCTGAGCGCATAATAGAGGACAGCATGCTATATTTTAAGGATAAGAACATTGCTATACTGACAGGTGGAACAAAGTTTGGGATTGTAAAGACAGCAAACCAGATCGCAAAAGACTATGGGCTGAGAACAATAGGTGTAGTTCCTGATAGTGGAGATAAATACAGTCTTTCTTATCTTGATTGTAAGGTGACAGTTCCACCTGATTATGGGAGAAGTGAGTTTGGAGATGAGTCAGCAACCTTTGTAAAGGCGATTGATGCAATGGAAATCATAGGAGGAAATTCTGGCACAGCAATAGAGTTCTTTCATGCAATGAAGATAAATGAGCGGCGGATTAAGCCAAAATATGATGAGAAGCCTATTATTATTGCACCCTTGAAAAGCATAGAGGGTTTTGCCCAGATGGCATATGATCTTCCTCAGGCAAGTATGATGTATGAAGCATTCCCTCAGGAGCCTATAATGTATGGTGGAGATGCAGCTAAATTCATATTGAATAAACTACGGTGTTAAAAAAATGAGCATTGAAGCTATAGTTGAAGAAAAACAATATACTGTAAGGGAATTCCAGCCAGAAGACCTGCTTTCAATTATTGAGGTATACCAAAAGGCCTTTGCTGGAGAACCATGGAATGAGTATCGTATTTGTAAGGCTTGTTATACAGAGTATTCAAAAGAAGAATTCATGGATGCAGTTAATAAGAATCAATGCAAAAGTTGCTTAGAACCTCTTAATACTGAGGAATACTGGAAACCTGAAGACATTATCAAAAACTTGAATGACACCCTTTCAAAGAAAGAAGGCATAGTCTATGTAGCTGAGAATGGGCAGGGAGTTGTGGGTTTTGTGTGGGGAAGCCCAGGTTATCCTGATAACCGAGAGGAAAACTTGGGAGATATCATCAGACCTGAAAGTTTTTACCTGAAAGAGATTGCAGTTTCTGCAGATTGTCAGGATAAGGGAGTTGGCAGCACACTTGCAAAAGCCTTCGTAGATGAAGTTAAAGAAAGAGGATACAATGGCACTTACTTAAGAACCAATCTAAATAACCACCCTGCAATACATATATTCCATAAAGTAGGTTACAGGTCAACTAGCTTACGTGATGTAGGAAAAAAGGATTGCTTTTACATGATCCAAGGTGATTGTTATGTCTGAGTGGAAGATGGATACAGATGAGTACCTAGATGAGATATTAAGTGTCAGTGTAATTCCATCTTTTTTTGAGAAGGTTCTACCAAGAAACGGGGAGAAGAAAGTTGGATTTATGGCTTGTGGTCCTGCTATGGAAGTAAGAACCATAGAGAGAACTATACCTGGCTATTTTAGTGATAAGCAAACCTATCTCAGCGATTTTTCTTCAAATTTCATAAGGGAGGCATTGAATAACATTGATGGTATTGAAGGTAATTTCTATTTCAAGAAAGCTGATATGACAAACACAGGTATACCTGATGACTCCTTTGATCTCATCATGTGCATCAATGGACTAATCTTCGAGGATCTTATTTCTGGATCACTAAAAGAAGCAGGAAGATTGCTCAAGAAAGGAGGATTGTACATTGCAAACACCTATCCTCCATACGAACAGATGAGTGGGAATGACTTCACTAAGCTGCCTGAATTCAGGGACTTTGAAAGAAAAAACCAGCTCAAATATATCCCTCCTATTAAAGATAAGGAAAATGCTTATTTTGAGATATATAATGAGGCAAACAACCAAAAACAAGTGCTTATCAGTGATTGCAATATGGAAAAGCTGATTGGGGATTCACCTTTGAATCTAGAGTCAGTACAAAAGTATGAGTTACCAAAAGATCTTGTGGCCAAAGTGAGATCCTTTCCCTTGGATGAAATCGAGAAAGGATACGCCTATGAAACCACTATCTGGACTTTAAGGATGTGATACAGATGAAAAAAGAATTTAAGGTTGCAAAAGGAGTTGTAGATTGGTCAGGAAAATATGCATTATTGCGTAATCAGGTAAGAAGTACTCTCCAATCAATATTTGAAAGGTATGGCTATGCTCCCCTTGAAACACCAATCATTGAGCGGGTTGACACCCTTGGTTTCAAGGGAGGTGGAGAGATTCAAAAAGAAGTTTTTCGGTTGAGTGACCTGGGTAATCGTGACCTTGCTCTTAGATTCGACCACACAGTTCCTTTAGGCCGTTACATGGCAACAGAATCGCAGATGAGGCTACCTTTTAAACGTTATGCAATTGGTCCAGTATTCAGAGACGGGCCAACACAGCCTGAACAGGGAAGATATCGAATTTTTAACCAGTGTGATGTTGATATTATTGGGGTTGCAGAGATGAGTGCTGAAGCAGAGATATTAGCATTATCAAGAGATGTTTTCCGGGAACTACAATTAGGGGATGTAGAGATCAAAATCAACAATCGAAAGTTACTTGACGGTATACTAGATTATGCAAGTATACCCGATAAACAAAAGACGCCTGCAATTATTGCACTTGATAAGGTTGACAAAGTAGGCTATGATGGTGTTGAGAAAGAGCTTGTGTCCCTAGACCTTCCTGTAAAAACTGTACAGAAAGTTATGGATGCAGTGAAAATGCGTAATACAAACAAAGAGACTCTTGGTTATCTGAGTGAATTGGTAAGTTCGGATACAGGTGAAGAAGGATTAAAGGAGATACAATCCTTGCTTGAATATTCATCCGCAATGAAGATTCCCTCGATCCAGTTTGACCCTTGCCTTGCCCGTGGACTTGACTATTACACCGGAACAACCTTTGAAGTTTATCTTAATGATAGAGAGATAATGAAATCAGCAATTACAGCTGGTGGAAGGTTTGATAATATGGTTGGAGAATTCTGTCAAGACGGAAAATCTTATCCTGCAGTAGGTATTTCCTTCGGACTTGAACGCCTATGTGTCATACTGGAAAACTACTATCAGAACCTTGATACCACTAAGACTGATATCTATCTGATACCCATTGACTCCTTGGAAAATACTATGGGCATTGCGCAGAATCTTCGTGAACAGGGGCTTAACGTTAACCTTGACCTTCAGGGTAAAAAAGTAGGACAAGGAATCCGTTACGCTGATGCTCTTGGAATTCCCTATGTTGGAGTCATAGGGCAGAATGAGGTTGAATCTGGAACCATCCAGGTAAAACGCTTAAGTGATGGAAAGCAGGATCAGATGAGTTTAGAGGACATTTATGCAAACATTAAACGCTATTGATTTGAAGATTTGCCAGTTTTTATTCCATCTCCCGGAAAATTTTCTTTTTATTTTGTAAAATCTTTAACATTCTATCAATAATCCACTTATAAAGTATTCTCTCCTTTAAACACATGATTCAGAGAAATGATGGATGGACTAAGTACTCTGGTTTTGGAGCCATTGTCACTGATAATGTAATTAGGGACAAATATAGCTCCTCTTTGGAGAAGGTAACCCATTCTATGTACATAGATGCTACATCTTATAATGGTGGAAAGCATAAATATAATCTAAAGGTTGATTATATAATTGGTTTAGGAGGGGGAACCAATCTTGATCTGGCTAAACTCCTTGCCAAATACAATAAACTTCCTTGGATTTCAGTACCAACCAAACCAACAGCAGCAATTGTTTCAAATGTAGCAAGTAAGATTAGTTCCCATAAGCGGACAACTGTTCAAACACCCGCTCCTTCAGCAATTTATCTTGATCCTGCCCTTCAAGATATACCTTTACAATTACTGAGGGCTGAATATGGTGATTGTCTGGCAAGTCTCACTGCAGTGGCAGATGCCTATCTTGCAAAAGACAGAAAAGGAGAAAAGATAAATGAAGACATTATGAAACAAGCATACAATGTATCTCTGGAGCTCTTATTGTTGGAAGACCTTCTTACATGGGAAGGAATAAATAATTTATATAATGGTACGATTCAGAGTGGGAGGTTAGTAAATGAATATGGTTCTACTAGGCCTGTATCTGGTGTGGAGCATGCGCTCTCCCATGCAATGGATACAATTGATTGCTATGAAAAGAAGTTACATGGTATACAGGTAGGATTTGCAACTTATGTAGGCGTACTCCTACACTGGAAAAATAACACGATAGATATAAAACCAAGCAAGATAAGATCATGTTTAAAAAGGAAAGGACTACCGGTAAACATAAATCAACTTGGTATTGATAGCAAAAAATTTAGGGAAATATTAGGAATAAGCCGGACAATAAAAGATAGAGTTGAATATACTATCCTCGATGAGTTCACTGATGATGAGATCTATTGTTATCTACTAAAAGAAGGTGTCATTGATGAATGAATTAGGAATATTTCCGGTTTATTTATCCAAACATTTAAATATATCACACCCATTCCCGCTACCATGGTTAAAGAATATGGGGCTAAGGCACTTTCAGGTGCTGGTTGTATTCATCTTACGTCCTGTTAGTTCTCTATTTATATACATTAGAATCCTTCTCATAAAAACTTTTTTCATATATTCAATTTCTAGGAGGTATAATAATGATTAAGTTGGCTCTACCAAAGGGAAGATTGACTGAAGGTGTAATTGAATTGCTTTCAGAGACAGGCTTAAAGATACAAAAAAAAGACAGGAGCTATAGGCTGACATCTAATGATTCTGATTTGGATATCAAGATGTTCAAGACCCAAAACATTCCCAAACTGGTTGAATTGGGCTCTCAGGATATCGCGTTTACAGGTGCAGACTGGGTAATCGAGCAGGATGCAGATATAGAAGAACTATTGGATCTCAGGTTCAATCCTGTTAGGATTATAGCGGCTGTTTCTCAGGATATAGATATAGAGGATATAAAACGAAAAACTATTCGTGTTGCTTCAGAGTATGAGAATATTACAAGAAAGTATCTTAAAGAGAAAGGATACAAGTTCGTTTTCATCAGATCATACGGTGCAACTGAAGTATTCATCCCTGAGGACGCTGATATGATAATTGACAATACTTCTTCTGGTTCTACACTTAAAGCTAATAATCTTAAAGTTATTGATACTGTGATTGAATCCTCAACTCGTTTCATTGCCAATCGTGATTCTATGCGTGACTTACAAAAGAATAGAAAGATAAATAATCTGCTTATGCTCATGAAAAGTGCCATAGAAGCACGAAAAAGAGTACTTCTTGAGATGAATGTTTCATCAAAGAAGCTTGATTCACTCCTCCCAATCCTGCCATGCATGAAATCTCCTACGGTCTCAAAGCTTTTTTCAGAGGAAGGATACGCCGTAAAGATTGCCATTGAAAAAGATCGGGTACCTGGACTTATTCCTCTCCTGAAAGAAAAAGGAGCAACTGACATCCTAGTGTTCAATCTCCAGAATGTCATAGTATGAGGTGAAAAACATGATACAACCAAGAAAATCCATCCAGAGATTAAGGAAATACAATCCTCCAAAAGAGGGTAGAAGAGAAATGATCAGGCTTGACTTTAATGAGAACACATGCGGACCCTCCCCTGGTGTTCTTAAGGCAATTAAGAGTGTCTGTTCTGAATCCCTTGCTGTATATCCTGAATATGACGATTTCATACAGGAATTGGCAGACTATCTTGATGTTAGAACTGAACAATTGGTCATAACAAATGGAGCAGATGAAGGTATAAAAAGCATCATTGATACCTATCTTAATGATAATGAAAAAATTGTTATACCAGTTCCCACCTTTGATATGTTTGCGTTTTATGCACAGGTGGCAGGAGCGAGTATCAATGAAGTGCCATATAATGATGATCTTTCCTTCCCAAAAGAAATGATTCTAAATAACTTATCCAATGCTAGGATCCTTGTCCTTGTAAATCCTAACAATCCCACCGGTACAAGGATAAGTGAGAAGGATATCAAAGAGATTTGTGAAAAAGCTCCTGAAACCTTAATTATTCTGGACGAAGCATATACTCAGTTCTCAGACAAGAACTCAATACCCTTAATCAAAAAATATGAGAATCTGGTGATTCTAAGAACTTTTTCAAAAGCTTTTGGAATCGCAGGACTAAGGTTAGGCTATATAATAGCAAACAAAAGCATTGCTGAAAACATCCTGAAAGCAAAAAGCCCTTACAATGTTAATACTCTTGCAGTTGTTGCTGGTAAGGCTGCTCTAAAGGATACCGAATACATCAATTCATATGTTAATGAAGTGAAAAGCAATCGGGAATTTCTTTCAGCAGAACTCAAGAAACGTGGATTCACCGTATACCTTAGTTCCGCAAATTTCATACTCGTGAACTTTGGAGAAGAAAATGATCGCATTTGTGACGGATTGAAACAGAAGGGTATTCTAATCCGGAATCGTACGAAAAATCTACTTCTTAATAACTGTTCAAGAATAACCATTGGTACAAAACAACAGGTCTTATCAGTCATAAAAGAGATTGATAAATTGAAAAACCCAGCTATTCTCTTTGATATGGATGGTGTACTTGCAGATGTATCAAAAAGCTATCGGGTAGCTATAAAGGAAACTGCTGAGTTTTATCTTCAAAAACCTGTTGAACCCTCACAAATCCAGGCATTGAAAGAGGAAGGAGGATTCAATAATGACTGGAAACTGACAAAGGAACTTATAAGAAGAAATGGGCAAAAAGTATCATTTCAACAGGTAAAAGATAAGTTTCAGAGTCTTTACAAGAACCGCCTTATAAGAAATGAAAGATTGATTCTTGAAAAGACATGCCTTGAAGGACTCAGGGATCGCTATGAGTTGGGTATAGTAACTGGAAGGCCAAAGGATGAAGCTAAGTTTTTTTTGATGAACCAGGGAATTGAGGATCTATTCAATGTTGTTATAACCGCTGATGATGTTGGTGATCGTGGAAAACCTGATCCATTAGGAATAGAAACTGCTCTTGATCTGATGAAAAAGAAAGATGCATTTTATCTGGGAGACGCAGTGGATGACATGATTGCAGCACGAAAAGCTGGAATAACACCTATAGGTGTTATACCTCCTGGTGCAGATCAATCTCTAGCACTCAACCTACGTAAAAATGGAGCAGAAGATGTGCTAGCGTCAGTCAATGATTTAGGAGAGGTAATACAATGAGGTACGCAGAGCTGAAAAGAAAGACTAGTGAAACAGATATTATGATAGAACTCAACATTGATGGTACTGGAAAAAGAGAAATCAATACAGGTATTGGTTTTTTCGATCACATGCTAGACCTTTTTGCAAAACACGGCTTGTTTGATTTGAAAGTCAGATGTCAGGGTGATACATGGATTGATGATCACCATACTGTTGAGGATGTTGGTATTGTGCTTGGTAGATGCTTTGCTCAGGCCATATCTGACAAAAGAGGGATTAGACGTTATGGGCAGAGTCTTCTTCCGATGGATGAGGTATTATGTCTTTGTGGAATTGACCTCTCAGGAAGACAAGGCCTTGTATTTGAAGAGAAATTTCGCCGTCCTGAGATAAAAGGATTCAGCACAGAATGTGTCTATGAATTTTTTTATAGCTTTGCTATGAACAGTCAAAGTAATATCTGCTTTAAGATATTATCAGGGATAAATGACCACCATAAGATTGAAGGAATCTTCAAGTCTTTTGGCAGGGCATTGCGTGATGCCAGCGAGTATGATGAACGCTTAGAGGGAGATATACCTTCAACAAAAGGGATGCTAGAATGATGGAAGAAATAGATTTCTCAAAGGGATTGGTACCAACAGTGATTCAAGATCAAGCAGGACAGGTGCTAATGGTTGGTTATTCCAACAGAGAAAGCTTTGAGCAGACAAAAAAAACTGGGAAGGTGACATTTTTCAGCCGTTCAAGACAAAGGCTATGGCAGAAAGGTGAAATCTCTGGTAATGTGCTTGAGGTAATTGATATCAAGATAGATTGCGACAATGACGCGTTGCTCATAAGAGCAAGACCAAAGGGACCAACTTGCCATACAGGAACCTATTCCTGTTTTGGTGAACAGGATTTTTCCCTGCTTATGCTATATAAATACCTCAGGGAAAGAAAAAAGGCAACCAGGTCATATACAAGGAAACTGATTGAAGATCCCGAACTCCTCATGGGCAAGGTACGTGAGGAATGTGAAGAGGTTATAGATTACACTGATCGCGATAATCTAGTTTGGGAGATAGCTGATCTGACCTACTTTGTCATGGTACTCATGGTACGCGAGGAAATTACACCAGCTGAAATATTACAAGAGTTAAGGAGGAGAAAATGATAAAGGAACTACAAGAGGACTTTTATGAATACATGGATTTGGGACTTCCAAATGTAACAAATATATTACAAGATGTAAAGAAGAAGGGAGACACTGCGGTAATTCAATATAATAAAAAGTTTGATGACCAGGATTTAAGCAGGTTTAGGTTGAAAAATGATGAGATAAAAGCGGCATACGAAAAAGTAAGCAAACAAGACATTGAGGCAATAAGATTAGCTGCTGAAAACATACGTCTATTTGCCCAGGAACAACTCGAAAGTCTCAAAAGTTTTCAGATAGAGCGCAATGGTATGATACTGGGACAACGTATAGTCCCTTTAGAATCCGTAGGCTGCTATGTGCCAGGAGGATATTATCCTCTTCCTTCATCAGCACTTATGAGCGTGATTCCTGCAAAAGTTGCAGGAGTAAAAGAAGTTATAGTCTGCTCGCCAAAGATTAAGCCAATAACAATTGTAGCAGCAGATATTGCCGGAGCGGACAGCATATTCTGCATTGGTGGTGTTCAGGCAATAGGAGCCATGGCGTATGGCACCCAGACCGTTCCTAAGGTTGCAAAGATTGTAGGGCCTGGCAACGCATACGTCACTGCAGCAAAAAAAGAAGTATTTGGTACTGTAGGAATCGATTTCATTGCAGGTCCAAGTGAGGTGCTCATAATCGCCGACCAAACAGGAGATCCTGCATTGATTGCAGCAGATATGCTTGCCCAGGCAGAACATGATCCTGATGCCAGGGCAGACCTTCTTACTGATTCAAGGCAAATTGCAAAAGCAGTGGAAGCAGAGGTTAAAAAACAATTGGAAGAACTCAAGACAAAAGATATAGCAAAAAAGGCACTAAACAATAGTTCCATTGTTCTTGTGGAATCATTACAGAAAGCTGTAGACATAGCAAACAAAAGGGCTCCTGAACACCTTGAATTACAAGTAGAATCAGATAAACTGATCCCTCTCTTGACAAACTATGGCTCCCTCTTTATAGGAAGTTATAGTGCAGAAGTTTTTGGAGATTATTGCGCAGGTACAAATCACATCCTGCCTACTAACGGAGCAGCCAGGTATACAGGAGGACTTTCAGTTAAGGATTTTGTAAAAGTCTTGACTTTCCAGCAATTCACAAAAGAAGGTGCTCAAAAACTCTCGAAGGTCTGCCAGTCATTGGCAGAGATGGAAGGATTGGACGGTCACCGTCTAGCTGCAAAACTGAGAGAATAAACTATTCCAGCACAATCCTTCGCAGTTCCTCATTCAATTCGTTGAGGGTTGCGTAGGACTTAGCTGGTTCTTCATTATCCTTTAGAAACTCTTCAATATATGAGTCCATCTCAACAATGTTTTGTATTATGTCTTTCTCTTTACCTTGTGATTTCAGATCGATTATCTCATAAATCCGCTTGATGATATGGTTCGGAATAATTCCCTCCATAGCACCAAGCGCCTCAGAGAATATGATTGGTGGTACCGTCCCTTTATTTATTACCCACTTTGCGTTGATAAGTCCCCGGTAGGAATACAGGTACTTCTTATATGTGACATAATCCCCTGATTTCAGGTACTTGAGATAATTATTCTTGCACATTGATTTGTAGTGATGATACAAGGATACTGGATTGAAATTCTTGAGTGCAAAATCCCTGAATACCTCATTTTGTTTTCCATAGTATATGATATCACTCATAAGCCATTCGATTGATGTAGGGTTTGATGAAGAGAGCATCTTTACATACTTGAATATATCAAATCCTGACATGTCAATAAAAGAACCCTGGACTGCACAAGGTTTGCCTTCCTTGTCAAAAGCCGCAGATATTACTTCTCCAGGCTTATTAATCTGTATATATTCACGTAAAGGTCTTACAAATACGAACCTTACATCATAGTCACTGTCCTTGCTATGCATCCGCCATGCACGGCTACCGTTCTCGACAGCAAACAAGATACGCACATTATATTTTCTTTCAATATCCTTGCAGAATTCAGAGATCATAAGTGTTTTTTTATAATTTCACTGGCCTTCTTGCCATCAACTTTGCCGCCAAAACGCTTCATCACTTCTCCCATTATTGCTCCGAATGGCTTTCCCTTCATTTCGTTTACTATCTCCTTGACCACTTCCTCAAGTTTGGACTCATCAACAGTCTTGAAATCATCAAGTGAGAATGTATCATTCTGTTTTGCAACCAATGCATCATAGACTGATGCTTTTGGGATCTTACCTGAATTCACATGACCTATTATCTCCTCGAAATCAAGTTCTCCAAGATTCATATTTCCTTCATTTCTTCTGATTTCCCTGGGTATTGACACCAGTATTTCTGCGATGTAAGAAGGTTTTTGACTGGTTTTTGTAACCAGTTTTTCAAATGCAGAAAGCAGATCAGACCGTGTTATAGCCTTTGCCAGATCTTCTCCAAGGCCAAGTTCCTTTTCAAACCGTTTCGCCTTGTCATCCAGAAGTTCTACCTGCTCAAATTCTAATAAGGAAGGTTTTATTGGAAGCACATCGGTCTCAGGATACATCCTGTCTGCACCTGGTATTGGCCGCAGGTAACTGGTTGTTCCGTCAGGATTGGCCTTTCTGACCTCTTTGACCACTCCTTCCTTGAAGAGTTTAATTCTGTCGATTGCCGCTTCAAGTGCAGTCTGTGCCCTTTCAGAAATATCAGCAACAAGTATGAATGCCTCTTTTTCACATGCGATCTTTTTTCTTACTGCTGAAACATCCTTGTCAGTTATCCCATACTTTGGAAGCTCATCGGAATGGAAAATCCCTCCTACTCCTGCACGAATTTTTGCATAGTCACTTATCTCTGTTCCCACCCTGCGTCCAGGTTGGACTTCTCGCCCAAGGACACCAGCGAAACCTGAAACCTTGATTGCAAGAACTACTCCTTTTTTCAGGGCTTTTCTTATGACCTTTGACTCGCTATCCCTAAATATCTTGGTCACATCATGGATTTTCTCATCTACTGTGAAATCACCCAGTTCCTCACAAAGCGCAGCAAGTGCTTCCTGCCGCTTCATCTCATATTCCACAAGTGTAGGGATCATCTTAAGGTCCTGTGCACCTTTTATCTCTATACGGTTTCCGCCATTGGTAGATATATTAATGTCCTGCCTTATGGTTCCAAGTCCTCTCTTTACTTTACTTGTAGAGCGAAGTATCATACCTATCTTTTCAGCGCATTCCCTGCACTGTTCAGGTGTTCTTATGTCAGGAGCAGTTGCGATCTCTATAAGAGGAATCCCTAATCTGGACAGATTATAGACCACATGATCATTTGTCTGCATAATCTCTTTGCATGCATCCTCTTCAAGACAGATTGTCTCGATACCAACATCCCCTTCCTTGGTCTGTACAACACCATTTTGGGCCACCAGGGCAGTCCTCTGGAATCCGGTAGTGTTAGAACCGTTTACAACTGTCTTTCTCATGACCTGTATCTCATCCACCACACGTGCACTCAAAAGCTCACTTACTTGAAGACAGGTCTTCACAGCTTCCTGGTTTATCGGGTGAGGTGGTTCTTCATCAAGTTCTACAAGACAGGAGGTATTCTTCTCTGCCCTGTATAAAAAATGCTTTTTCTTTGCCATCTCCTGTTGTGCAGCAATATCAACAGAACCAGTCTCTCCACTCACCGCGCGAAGATTTCTCATAACTTCATAATCATACAATTCATCCTCAACTATCTTTGTGGGACAATCACAGAACAGTTTCTTGCCTTCAAGCTGTTGATGTATTTCAATACCGCAAATCATAGGACTATAAAATCCAGAGGCATTTATATCACTTTTGGTCAAGTTCAAAATAGAATGTAGTTCCTTCTTCAAGCTTGCTTTCAACACTTATATTGGAGCCATGCATCTCAAGTATAGATTTGACTATCGAGAGTCCAAGCCCGGTCCCGCCGTATCTTCTCTCAATAGATTCATCAACCTGCGTGAATCTGTCAAAGATATAGTCTATCCTTTCCTTTGGTATTCCGATGCCTGTATCGCTTACCTTGACTATAACTTTCTTATCCTTGGTCTCCACATTAATGTGCACGCTTCCTTTTTCAGTAAATTTGATTGCATTTACTATAAGATTTAAGAATACCTGCTTTATTTTATCAAAATCAACCTTTACATTTACTATCTTTGGGCCACTATAGGAAAGCTCCAGCCCTTTCTTCTCAGCAATCAGTTTCTGCTCATCAATACATTCATTTATAAGATAGGCAAGATTGATATTCTCATAGTTTACATGCACTTTCCCTGCTTGTATCTGCGTGTATAGCAGAAGAGAATTGATGAGATTTTGCAGTCGTGTCAGGTTATTGAATGATATCTCCAAGCCTTTCTTTTGTTTTTTTGTAAGCGTACCGAATTTTTCAGATAAGATATATTCCGTATATCCTCTTGCTGCGACAAGGGGTGTTCTTAACTCATGGCTTATGTTTGCAATGAATGCTGATTTTGCTTTTGCAAGTTCCTTTAATTCCCTGTTTTGTTCCTCTTCCTCCTCAAAAAGCTTGGACATTTTTGCGAACAAGAGCGAATTTGTGAATCCTACGGTGATTGAATTTTTTATCCTTTCAAGAAGCTCGATATCAAAATGAGTATAACGCTTGTGATTCTTCCTCTTCTCAAGATTGATGACTCCTATAAGGCGTCTCTCGAAGATAAGTGGCACGCATACCTGCGCAGCAGTATCCTGGAAATATTTCTGTGCTGCTGCAACTGTCGCCTCATCAAGTTTCTTATCCTTTAGTATCCTCCTGTGGATTGTTTTACCATGAGTCTCCAGGTAAAGATAGAACAGCTTGTATTGGTCAAAGTTGGTTATGCCTTTCTGCGTGTCTTCAGGGTTCATGAATTGATATGCCGATTTCTCATCACTATATAGTATGATTGAGACATTGATAGTATTCATATGCTTGATGATTATGTTCTTTATCTTGGCAGAAAAACTGTCCATCTCTTCCAGTAGTACAATCTCTTGGCTCATTTGTGAAAGGACTCTATTCATTTCTGCATGCTTACGTCGGAACAAGAATTCGTTGTATGCAACCCCTGTCATTGCAACAAGCGCGCCCCCTACAGCTAACTCAACAATCATTTTATCAGTTCTCTCATGGTGTCAACAAAATCTTTTGCATCCTTGTAATGCTTATCATAATCCGTTCCTGATATTGTATGTATCTCTCTTCGCTTGATATGTTTTGCTATGTGGTAAAGGTTGCGGAATATGGATACATATTTTTGTTGTATCTTTCCTTTCCTGTAAAGCTTTTCAAGCAGATCACCAACATGAGAAGGGCTTGGTGGAATCTCTCCGTTTGTCATTAGCGCCGCATGCGCTGAATCAAGTGCTGCCCAGTAAAGGTCCAGTACCCCTTGCATTATATGCCACTGCGCGTTATGTAGGGTCTGTGGTGCCCTTGAATAGTAAGCCCAAACAGATTCCCAGCTTGGCCTTATCCGCCCCTGGTAAAGCAAGCTTTGCAAAGGTTCGAATACTCCTGTATCAATTATAGGAAAACCATCCCTCAGGATGTTGATAACAATCGGGTCTCCATTCCTGACAAGATCCCAGAAGTTTGTGAAAGCAAGTGTTGTAACATGCAGTTTCTCGGATACCTCGTTTGCATGCTTTTGTGTTATCAGGTGGTATGCTTCTGAGCTTTCCTTTGTTATCTCGAGCGTTAAGTCATTTATGATAACAAGAATATCTATATCGCTTCTCTTGCTTCCTCCTGTTTCTCCATGGAATTTCTTTGCATGGCTTCCGAAAAGGACAACAGATTTGACAAACTCTCCAAGTTCCTCATATAGTTTGCGTGTAAATTCTCTTGCTATCTTCAGCTCGTCCTGAGCGTAATTCTTGTGAAAATGAGACTCTTTTTTACGTACATTAAATTCCATACCTACCCCGAGTCTATTTCATGATTTGTCCCTTTTTATATGTTTTTAACTATTCCTTAATAGTAATCTTCCACAGGCTATCCCTGCCCCACAGATAAATATTCCTCCCGCAACCATCATCTTCCAGGGAACAGGTCTTTCAGGGTATTTTTCACTTTCTATATAGATCGGAGTCTGCATTATCAAGTCTTCGTATCTTGCAGTAATCTCAAATTTCGCATCATCAGTAATACCACTGATTCTGATTATCTTTTTTCCATATGGTTCAATCCATGTATTTGCAAGACTTGAATTAACCCTCACCGGCCATGGGTTAGGGTTATGAAGTATAACATGCTGTACTTCTTTGGAATTATTGAAATGAAGCTGGTTGGGAGAGAGTCCCAGACCTGCTCCGTTAGCCATCCCTACTAGAAGAATAAGGATAAGTGCCTTCATTCAGCAACCACCATCAACTCCCCATCATGCCTTCCTGTCAGTTTCTCACCCGCCCTTAAGCTAATTCCAAAGGATTCACCCACATCAAGCGGAAACTGGTGCTGTTCTGCAAATGAGAACCAATCATAACCTTCTACCTTGTAATCAAGATCCTCAATGGTAATACCAGTTGTAATCAAGGATATTGAGATCTCTACATTTCCTGAATTCTTGATTGTAGGCCTCATATCAGTTGAAAAATCACTGTCCCCCCTTATTTCATCAGAAAACTCAAGATAATCTGTATCAATCTCAAAAGCCCGCAAGCTGAGCACTTCATAAATCAGGGTTTCATTCGTCTGCATATCATCATTTTCTGCATGGACCTCTAATAAATATTCTTCAGGAGTTTTTGAATAAGGTATTGACAGGCCTGCCTCAAATTCACAACCCTCATTGCTTAATTCCGTCTCAGGCACAGTGTATACGCTGGTTCCATTGCAATTAGTCACAGTGAAACGTATCTTCACCTGGCGCGTCTTTCCTGGCAAGGGTGATATCTGGATTCCCTCTCCTGGAATGTCATCTTCCATACTAAGGTTTGTGATCTCAACCGTATCCCTTATTATGCTGAGTTCTATACTCTTGCTAAGCCTTGAATGAGGAATGTATTCTCTGTAAGAAAAATCCTCTGCATTGTTGCCTGTGTTGCTTTCCCTTACCAAAGGCCCTTCTCCTGCAGCCACAGGTTCCCTTTCATAATATTCACTGAACTCGTGTTCTCCCCATCCCACAACCTGGACCTCATCTCCTTTTGTAAGCCTTATTGCATCCGGTCCGTTCTGCAGATCAAGGGTTCTTATAACATCTGGTTCAGGAATCACTTCTTCTTCGCCGATAACAAGATATTCTCCTCTTCCTATCCACTCCTCTGAACCCTCCCATTCTGTATGCCATTCATCCGCATTTACTCCATTTCCCATCTCAATGCTGTAGTTCTCAAGTAAGGTCCTTTCTCCTTCATTATAGATCTCAATCCATTCATATCCATCGTCAGCTCCTGGAGGATTATAGTTTACTGCAGAAATAATTATCTCTGCTGAAACCATCGGCGCTATAAAGGGTATCAAAAGTAAAAACAAATATCTCATTAATATCACCTCTTTTTAGGTGAGAAAGAATCGCTTAATAACACTTAGCCGGAAACATTTGAAAAAAATTCAACTTATCTGGAATTCCTAGGTTCTGCATAGAAAACATTATGCTTAGTTCTTGTCACACGCGCCTTTATCTTTCCGCCTCCCTCATAAGGGACTATCGTGATAAGCCATCCCTTACAGACACCTATCTTCTCTTTTGGAAGCCTTCCATCACATATAATCTGGACATCTATAATATCCCCTTTCCTGAAAGGTGTATCATAAAAAGGTGCAGGATGGATACCAAAATCCTTCGGGCCCATTATGAGCTTCATGTCATATTTCTTCTCAAGGATCTCAAGATGCTTATAGAATTTTTCAAACTCCCACGGTTTTGCAGGCGTCTTTCCATATTTGTAAGAAAGGAAATTCTGTATTCCTATCCTTGCCTTCAACTTTTTTGCAAGCTTTACAAGCTCTTCCATATCAGGTTCATTGAACCCTGGAACAAGGATTGGAGCAATGACAAGTTCAGCCTTCTCTGAGATATAGCTTATCATTTCCATCACATGGGAAAGCTTGTATGGGCAGCCTGCAAGCCTTTCAGCCTTTTCCTGACTGACAGCATCAATGCTTACATTGAACTGATCCAGTCCGCAGGATACCAATTCATCAACCTTGCTCTTGGTAAGAAGCGTTGCATTGGTATCCATTGATACCCTGGCGACTTCACTTGCACCTTTTACAAGGCGCGCAAGATCAGAATACAGTAGAGGCTCTCCCTGCGGACCGATATGTGCCTCGCATTCAGTCTGCTTGAACTTAACCAAACGCTTGAATTCCTCAATCATTGAATCACAATCAACAACAAAATCCATGGTTCTCTTATCCTGGTTTACTGAACAATAGATACAATCAAGATTACATCCAGTGATAGGCCTTAATTCGATAAGATTTGTTCCACGGTCAATCAGTCCGAAAGCATTCGATCCCATAAGAGGCATGTCATGCACAAAAAATGCAGGTCTGTCTGATCCCTTTACCTTCAGGTTTGAAAGCCCTTTTGCAATAGCATTCTCTATCTTTCGTTCTGCTTTTCCCGGAGCATTAAGTACACCCACAGAGACTGTTGCCCCCTCGGGTTTTTGAAAGGTGAAATAGAATCTGCGCATGAAGACTGCTTCTATATCTGACCCGGCATCAGTAAAATCAATGTTCTCATACGAAAACTCCATATCTCCTGAGATTTTTTGTATCTTTTTAAGGCTTATCATTAACCGTATGTGAGCCAAATTTTCAACTCCATAGCAACA
>CAYYOI010000025.1:0-22021 GCA_964473285.1 uncultured Methanosarcinales archaeon
ATTTGCTAACTTTCCTTAGGCTGGAAGCCTAAAGCAGATTTTTTAGAAAAACTCAGCCAAATCAAAAAATACTTAAAGATTAAACACCTATCTATTCTTATGGCAGCAAGCAAGCAAACCCAGACTCTTCTTAACCTGCTGCTGCTCTAAGCCCCGAAAGGGCCACTCAACTTCTAGGAGGACTAAAAAATGGAGAACCTATTTTATGAACCCATACAGCTTTTGGACACAACGCTACGTGATGGACTGCAGGCATGCGAACTGAACCTGTTTCCGTACGAGCGACTGGAGATAGCAAAAGATCTTGTGATCCTGGGAGTTGATACCATAGAAGCAGGCTTTGCCTCATCCTCTCCTGGTAACTTCAGGTCAGTCAACCTCATAGCACAGGAGCTGGGAAAATACTCGACCATCTGCTCACTAGCACTCGCAGATCCTGAAGATATAGAGAAAGCAGCAAGAGCCATAGAACCGGCAGAGAAAAAGCGCATACACACATTCATTGCCACAAGCGATATCCACATAGAGAAGAAACTGCGATCCACAAGAGAAAGAGTGATGAAAAAGGCAGTGAACGCGATAAAAAAAGCAAGGCAATACGTGGATGAGGTGCAGTTCAGTCTTGAGGATTATACAAGAACAGACCCGTCATTCGCACAGGAGATAGCACAGGCAGCAATCGATGCAGGAGCAAGAATCATCAACCTTCCAGACACTGTAGGCTATGCCCAGCCTGATGAATACGCGAATATGATACACCACACTATCGATGGATGTTCTCCTTGCATCTGGTCGGTCCACACCCACAACGATCTAGGCAATGCAACAGCAAATACCATAGCAGGTCTGAGAGCAGGCGCACGCCAGGCAGAAGTGACACTGAACAACATCGGAGAACGCGCAGGTAATGCTGCTCTCGAGGAGATTGTCGCAAACCTCAGGACAAGAGATATAAAGTATGGAGATAAGATCCTCTACACTAACATTAATCCTTCCCATATAACAGCTGCAAGCAAGAACCTGGAATACACCACAAGGATGCACGTCCAGCCAACAAAAGCGATTGTCGGAAAGAACGCCTTTGCCCACAGTTCAGGGATACACCAGGCAGGAATCCTGAACGATTCCATGACCTACGAGATAATGGACCCCTCTGACTATGGTGCAACAAGCAGGCTGGGTCACGGAGCCCAGTCAGGCAAGAACGGAGCAAGAGAGAGATACAAAAAGATTGGCATTGAACTGAGTGAAGATGAGCTTGCAGCTGCAAATGAGAACCTCAAGACCATTTGCGATGAAGTCCGCTACACAGATGACGCTGATTTCATCCATGCCCTCAACGGACAGGATGTCCCTGAAAGATACAGGCTGATCTCAGAGCATTCAATACCTGTAAAGGAGAACATAGGAAGCGTGATCAAGCTCCAGGTTGATGACACAGTCAGGACCAACTATGCCGAAGGAAACGGGCCGGTGGATGCAGCAGTCAATGCCATAAAAGGCATCATAAAAAAAGAATACATGATAAAGGATTTCACCATCGCTGCAGAAGGCAATGGCTCCAACTCATGTGGAAACGCACGTGCCATAGTAACAAAGAATGGATGGGAGGTAATAGGTATTGGTGAGGACAATAGTATCGTAAGGAGCGGGATTGAAGCATATCTTCAGGGCTGCAACAGGCTTGACTTCATAGACTGCTACTTCAGCGAGCGATAGTCTTCTCAAGCAACTCCTTGCAGACAGAGATCTCAGATGCCAGATCAGTACCCAAAGGCATGGGACTCTCAATGACAAAAGGGACAGAAAGCCATTTCAACGGAAGTATGGCTTCCTCAAACCAGTCATACTTCCTGAAATCCTTTCCCTTATGCAGGTAACTGAAGTGAACAGCTGCTATCCTGTCATAGAAGCGTTCCACATATTTTTTTATTTCATAAGGGCCCCATTGCACAGCATGACTCACATCAATGACAACCTTATGGTCTCCTGCGATTCTTTCAAACTGGTCTATGTCTATCTTCCACCTTGGAGAAAGATTTTCAACAGCCATCCCTTTTACTTTTCCATCAGGCATGTCAGTAGGATGACATACCACATAACGTGCATCAAGCTTTTTGGCCCAGTGATCCAGGCGCTCTGCAACACCTTCCCTGCTCTCACCAAAACGGCTTAGCATCGGCGCATGTAACCCAACTCTACCCTTGAGCCATGATACCTGGTGCTTATCAGGAGAAAAAGCAAAAAGTTCTTTGGTCCTTGCAAAAGTCAGTTCCACGCCATCTACAGGAAGTTTCATTATGTGGTAAAGCACTTTAGCGGGGTCTTTTGAATCATTCCATTCGAATATGTTTCCGGATGAAAACCACATGCAATATATGAACCAGAACAAGTTAATAAAGCTATTCAAAAAGTTTATATAACCTTAAAATAATTATATTTAAATGGCTCTCAAAGACCGCCTTGATGAACATGAAAAAGAGATCAAGGATCTTCAAAAGAGGGTTGCTCTTTTAGAAGGAAAAGAGGATACATCCGAAGAGACTCCTACCACCACTAAAAAGACAATCGAAAAAAGACAGGAAGATACATGGAATTTTCCGCAGATATCATTATTCAAGGTGTTTGGTGGCATAGGCACTGTACTTATCCTGCTTGCCGCAGTATATTTCTACCAGTATGCAGTTGACCAGGGCTACATAGGAATAACAGGCCGCATAGTGCTTGGCATTCTCATAGGACTAGGTTTCCTCTCAGGCGGCCTTTACATGAAGAATCAACTTTTCTCCCAGCTCCTTGAAGGAGTAGGCCTGGGACTCATATATTTCACGATATTTGCAACATACCATTTTGAGCATTACCGACAGGCACTAGGCATGACACTTACCTTAAACACTTTATTGCTTCTGGTGGTGATGGTCTCAGGGATGATAATAGGCATGCGACAGGACACGAGATTCGTGGTATACATCTCCCTTCTGATGGGCTATGTCGCTGCATTCCTTGCAGGCATAGAAGGAGAGACTCTCCAGATACTATTCTTTGTCCTCATAATAAATCTTGTTGTCCTTTTGATAGCAAAACTCAAGGAATGGTATATCGGGATTCCAGCACAGGTCTTATCATACATAGCTTTCCTCACATGGTATATCCATGGGACATACAGTCCAGAAGGCATCATAAGCCAGACCAGTTATCCTGTCCTTATAACCTTCTTTTTCCTGTTTGTTTTTTTCGGGATCTTCACATTGCTCTCTTTCATCCAGGCATCAGCAAACAAGGAAGAGGAATGCATAGCAATCTCTATCATAAACGGGATAGCCATTGTTTCCTTTGGCCTTGGTCTTATCATCCAGTATTATCCTGATTTCAATGGACTTTACATGATGGCTTGCGCTGCAATACTCCTGTGCATAGGTGCATTATCCAAGCGCTTTGATTTCAGGCACATATTTGATATCCATTTTCTCATGAGCATAATCACTATTGCAATCGCTATCCCTGTACAATTTGACAAATCGATCGTGACTGTCCTTTGGGTTGCAATGGCACTTGGCCTTGCCTATGGTGGCATCCTGATCAAGCATGAAAGACTTTTTTACACAGGATACATAGGATACATAATCCCTTACCTGCGAGGTTTCTACGATCTCCAGATTGACGGTTTTGAAAGATTCCTCTCCCTCTCTACAGTGATAATCGGCCTCATCATCCTCACTCGCATGCGCGACGAAAAAGTGCTGGGAAAGGTATACTCCATTGCAGGGCTCTTCCTTTTTGTGATTTGGATGATGGTAGAGATACTCTACCTCAACATCGAAAGTGACCTGCAAAGCCTGCTTATCTCTGTTGTTTGGGCACTCACAGCCATAGGAACAATAACCTATGGGGTCTCACTGCATGAAAAAAGCTACAACTGGGCAGGGATATTACTTTTTGGGATAGTTGTACTCAAAGTGCTTCTCATTGATATCTCAATGCTCTCAAACATTGTAAGGGTCATGGTCCTATTCCTTGTGGGAATTCTTGCTCTTGCAGGAGCATTTGTCTTCGTCAGGAACAAAGAAAAGATTAAGGGGTTCTTATGAAAAGACTGTTATTGCTCTTATTGCTCCCCCTGGTTTTTGCAACAGATGACTTCAAGTATTATCGCACTGTTGACACCACTGGCATAAATGAACCAGTATGGGTTGATCTGGGTTCAGTTCTTGATTACAGCGAAAGCAAAGGACAAGACATCCTTGTCATGGGCTCAACTGAACTCCCTTACCATTATGAAGAATCAACCAACCAGGTACAGGTCGCAGTCAAAGAGATTCAGGCAAGCTCTACTCAGCCACACGACAGGGGAACTACTTTTGGCCCGGAAAACATGCTTGACGGTGCACCTACCTACTACCAGAATGAGTTTGCAACCGACCATAACCGGACAATCGTGCGGTTGTCAATCGAACCAGACCGTCTCAATTCAATCAGTTTTGATTATAGGACTCCACCTGAAGAAGTGACAGTATATGCCCGAATAGATGGCGAAATGCGTAAAGTAAACACAGGACTAAGAAGCATATCCCTTAATGATATAAGAACAAATGAGCTTGAGATTGAATTCATCCATTCAGGAAAGATACAGGTGACTGAACTTGACCTCTACGGGCAAAGTGACGCCCGTATCCTGTTTCAGCCTGATTCAGACACCATAAAGATTTACTACGGCCAGGCACACTACACAAGGCCTGATTATGACACGAGCAGCCTGGAATCAACTGCAAGCACGCCAGTCCTATCGTACGGACAACACCAGACAAACCCAGATTATTCCGGAAGTTCTGACATCAACGACAATTGCCCGGGAATAGACAATCCAACTCAACAGGACAGTGATAATGACGGAGTTGGCGATGCATGCGACAATTGCCCATACACAAGCAACCCTGACCAATAGGACAGTGATAATGACGGGATTGGTGATGTATGCGACAATTGCCCATATACAAGCAACCCTGACCAGCTTGACAAGGACCTTGACGGGATCGGTTTTGTATGTGATGACGACGATGGAGATGGTGTGCTGAATCCTGATGACAACTGTATCGCCTACAACCCTGACCAGCAGGATGTTGACCGTGACGGGGTTGGTGACCTGTGTGAAGATGACGACCAGGATGGTATCATGAACTTCAAGGACAACTGTCCAGAAACACCGAATCCAGATCAAAAAGACACAGATGATGATGGAGTAGGAGATGCATGTGACAACTGCCCTACTGCATATAATCCCCAGCAAAGAGACACAAATGATGATGGGATTGGGAATGAATGCAAGGATTCTGATGACGACGGCATATTTGATCCCGAAGACAACTGTCCAAAAACACACAACCCTGACCAGGTTGACTGGGACAACGACGGGATTGGTGATGCATGCGACAACTGCCCTGAGATAAAGAATCCTGCTCAAAAAGACACCGACAGGGATGGGATAGGTGATGCATGCGATGAAGAAGAATCCCGTCTGCTTGAAAACCCCATGATCGTCTGGTCTGTGATGATAATAAGCGCAATAATCATCCTTGCACTTGCCTTCTCACTCAAAAAAAACGCCAAAAATTAAAAAAGTTTATAAAGCAATTTTTCTAGAAATTATCCATGAACCCTGAGATCTTCACAGAATTATCAGTCCTTCTGGTCATAACAGTCATTGTTACAGGAATCATTCGCCTTTTCAGACAACCTACAATAATAGGTTATATACTAAGCGGCATAGTCGCCGGCCCCTTTGTCCTGAATCTCATAGACTCAACAGATACCCTTGCAACATTCTCCCAGTTAGGCATCGCACTCCTGCTTTTCCTGGTAGGACTCAACCTTAACCCCCGCATAATAAAAGATGTCGGATCTGTAGCACTAATAACAGGTATAGGCCAGGTATTATTCACCACATCCATTGGCTACCTTATCCTGATAGGGCTTGGCTTTGACATAGTAACATCCCTTTATATGGCAATAGGGCTTGCTTTCTCAAGCACCATAGTCATAATGAAACTCCTCTCTGACAAGAAAGACACAGAAAGCCTCTATGGCCGCATATCCATCGGTTTTCTTATAATCCAGGATTTCATTGCAATACTCATCCTTCTCATAATCTCCTCCATCAACAGCGGCGTAGCTCTTGCCTCCTTTGCTGTAGAGACTGTCTTAAAAGGTATTGGCGCAATGCTTATCCTATTCATAATAACCATGTACGTTCTTCCTCCTCTGACCAAAGTCATTGCACGTTCTCAGGAATTCCTCCTACTGTTTTCCCTTACCTGGTGTTTTGCCATCTCATCTGTATTCCATCAACTCAATTTTTCCATAGAAGCAGGTGCCCTGCTTGCAGGTATTACTCTCTCACTCTCCCCTTATCACATAGAGATATCTTCACGTCTCAAACCCATCCGGGACTTCTTCCTTACCCTCTTTTTCATAATGCTTGGCTCCCAGATGGTATTTGGAAACATGCTCGCAAACCTGGGAATAATACTACTCCTGTCCTTATTCGTCCTGATAGGTAATCCCTTGATTGTCATGACTCTTATGGGACTTTTAGGTTACACCAAACGTAACAGTTTTCTGGCAGGACTGACTGTGGCACAGATAAGCGAGTTCTCATTCATCGTCATAACAATGGGTGTCTCTGCAGGCCACATAAGTTCTCAGGCCCTGTCAATAGTAACAACCATCGGACTGATAACATTTGCAGGCTCAACTTACCTCATCCAGTACTCACACAAGATATACCCTCGCATTGCAAACTACCTCTCCATATTCGAGCGTTCCGGAAAAAAGCATGATGAGCACAAACATCACAAGGAAGAATCCCATGACATAATACTATTTGGGTACAACCGCATAGGTTTTGACATACTTGAATCCCTCAAGAAAATCAAGAAAAAATTCCTCATCATAGATTATGACCCTGATATAATAAACAAGCTTTCCAAAGAAGGCTATGACTGCCGCTATGGCGATGCAAATGATTCAGAACTTCTGGACGAACTAAACATCTCCAAGGCAAAGATGATAATATCCACGATACCAATAATCGATACCAATCTTCTAATAATAAAAAAAGTTACACAGATAAACAAGAAAGCAATAATTGCTGTAGTCTCACACCAGATAGACGAAGCTGTGCGCCTCTATGATGAAGGAGCAACCTATGTAATCATGCCACATTTCTTAGGTGGTAAGCACTTCTCTACAATGATTGAGAATAACAAGCTCAGCACCAACAACTTCCTAAAAGAAAAGATCGCCCACCTTGAACACATAGAAAGCAGGAAAAAGGTTGGCCACGAGCACCCGAAACATCACTGAACCTTTGAATTCTGGAAAAAGGAAGAAAATATTTTTATCATAGGTTATGAACCTGATTTATGCTATCAATCCTTAATATTATACCGGCCCAGGATGTTACCTGAAAACTCATGCCCATTGATATAATCACTAGGTTGTGTTGTTCCGTTTAGCCGGACATCCGACCCTAGAACCAAGCCCTCCAGATCCACCGCATTTAGTTCCTTTCCAACCTTTCCCGGCCCGTCAAATGTCTTCTCTTCAGTCCGAACAGATCGTATCATGACACATGAAGGCTTACCTGCAGCTTCTGTCCCTACATTCAAAAAATGCATTCCCCGAAACGGCATGGGTGCAAGAACCCCTGGCGCCTTGAGCATGCATTCCCTGCGCGGTGTCTGTTTGCCACCTTCAAAGGCCTCAGCCCCGGTTATCTGATAGCTTTGTCCGTGTACTTCCATGTACATTCCAATCAATTCTTCCGCAACATATAGTGGATTTTCATACTCCATCTCATTCACCTAACAATTCTTCTATATTACTTTTCAATTCAGTGTCTTCTGCTAATTCAGAAAGTTTATCCATCATCAGATCCTCCTTGTATCGCCCGCTCAAGACATACCAAGCTTCTTCTTTATGCTCATCAGGAACCTGAGAATACAAGAAATCCTCAAACGTGATCTCATTCTTTACAGGCTCGGTCTTATAGAATTGGATCACATATTGATATGGTGATTGACCCTCAAACGTCTCAAAATACGCCTTGACATTCAAATTCTCTTCTGCCAGGTAATCCTTATAACCCATTATCCCATCATACGCTGACCAGTCTGCCTCACCAAAGACATTATCCGGCAGGTCCAGATCATTGATCAGGAATTCTAAGCCTTTTTCAGAAAATGAATTTTTTGAGAAGAAAGCCTGGCCCATATACACAGAAAAGGGCCTTTCTCCTTCCCTACTTCTTAGATACCCTACTACTGTCTCTCCTTGTAAGCTAATGGCAGTTCTAAGTGCCTGTACCATTGTCTCTGCCTCAGCATACGGATTTGAGAGATTTATACCAAATCTTTCAAACTCCTCATAAGGAATCGACAGGTCATCTGCAAAAAGCAATAGTTTTTCTAAAGAGAAATTTCCACTGGCAAACCAATCCTTGGCAGTAGCAGGATGAAAACCTTTCTCGGGAGCTTTCATTTTCAGATAATGATCCCGGTGTTTATAACCATTCAGTCTAATTGCCAGTTCCAGTAGCTCTGCAACACCTTCAGCATTGGCATAAGGATTGCGTAGCTCATACCCTAACCGTTCAAACTCAGTTACAGGGATGGACAAATCCTTGGCGAAGAAAACTAGTTTATCAAGAGGAATTGCTCTTTTTCCGAACCACCCTTTAACTGCACTAAGACTTAATCCCTTTTCCTTTGCTTTTTCAGCAAGATATGTGTTCCTGCTAGTGTAACCCTGCTGCTTGATTCCAATATCAATTAGTTCCTTGATGGTACCAGCACCTGCAAACGAAGAAACCTTATAACCAAATCTTTCCAACTCAGATGTAGGGATGCATAAGTCCTCAGCAAAAAATGACAATTTTTCTGGAGGTATTCTTTTCTTACTGAACCATTCATAAGCCGATTTTGGATTTAAACTCTTGTCCTGCATGTATCCATTTCTAGTGCTATACCCTTGCAATCGTATTGCCAGGTCAATCAGCTCTGCAATATCAGAAGCATTTGAGAAAGGATTCTCCAGATCATATCCAAAGCGTGCCAATTCTTCCGAAGGTATTGACAAATCGTTTGCAAAACTCAATAATTTATCTAAAGGGATCTTTCCCCTGGCAAACCAACCCTTAGCTGTATTAAATTTGAACCCTCCTTCTTGACTTTTCTCCTTAAGATAATCGTTTCTACTGGCATAACCGTGTAACCCTATAGCCACATTCAGCAACTCGACCACATTTTTGGCATCTGAATAAGGGGCAACCACATCATACCCAAAACGCAATAATTCCTCTGGCGGAATTGAGAGATCCTTCACAAAGAACTGTAGCTGCTTAATGGGAATAGATCCAGTTTTGAGCCAATAGTTTGCCCCACTCAGGCTGAAACCATGCTCTTGTCCCTTTTGCAAGAAATAATCCAACCTGTGCTTGTATCCATTTAGTCGTATTGCTGTATCAAATAGGTCATGGAGGTTGGAAGCTTTCGAGTAGGGGTTATCTGGATCATAACCAAAGCGTTGAAGTTCAGATGAAGGAAGTGACAATTCACTTGAAAATAATGCTAAGGTCTCAATAGGAATTCTTCCTTCTTCAATCCAACGGTGGACAGTAGCTGGATGAAATCCATGCGCTAGCTCTTCAAGATATTTCCATCTGCTGGTATATCCCTTTAGATGAATACCTACATCAATCAATTCACCAAGGTTGGTAGCATTAGAATAGGGTCTATTGATATCGTATCCAAAGTGTTCTAACTCTGTATGCGGAATGGACAAATCATCCGCAAAATATAGTATCTTCTCAAGGGGTATGGTCCGCTGCCCAAACCACCCTTTAGCAACCATTAGATTAATACCTTCCTTTTCAGTAGTACGAAGATACGCCATACGATCTTGGTATCCATTCAATCGGATAGCGATATCTATCAGCTCAACAACATCCCGTGCACCAGCGTACGGATTTTTTCTAACCAGATCTTCTAATCCCATCAATCCTTAATATTATACCGGCCCAGGCTGTTACCTGAAAACTCATGCCCATTGATATAATCACTAGGCTGTGTTGTTCCGCTTAGAGGAACATCTGATCCTAGAACCAGATTCTCCAGATTCACTGCATGTAGCTCTTTTCCAACCCTTCCCGGCCCGTCAAATGATTTCTCCTCAGTCCGAACCGATCGGATCATGACGCACGAAGGGTTACCGGCAGCTCCGGTTCCAACATTCAAAAAATGCATACCTCTAAACGGCATGGATGCAAGAACACCTGGTTCCTTAAGCATGCATTCCCTGCGCGGTGTCTGTTTGCCACCTTCAAAAGCCTCAGTCCCGGTTATCTGATAGCTTTGTCCTTGTATTTCCATGTACATTCCAATCAATTCTTCCGCAACATATAGTGGATTTTCATACTTCATTTCATTCACCTAATAATTCTTCTATATTATTTTTTAATTCAGTGTCTTCTGCTAATTCAGAAAGTTTATCCATCATCAGATCCTCCTTGTATCGCCCGCTCAAGACATACCAAGCTTCTTCTTTATGCTCATCAGGAACCTGAGAATACAAGAAATCCTCAAACGTGATCTCATTCTTTACAGGCTCGGTCTTATAGAATTGGATCACATATTGATATGGTGATTGACCCTCAAACGTCTCAAAATACGCCTTGACATTCAAATTCTCTTCTGCCAGGTAATCCTTATAACCCATTATCCCATCATACGCTGACCAGTCTGCCTCACCAAAGACATTATCCGGCAGGTCCAGATCATTGATCAGGAATTCTAAGCCTTTTTCAGAAAATGAATTTTTTGAGAAGAAAGCCTGGCCCATATACACAGAAAAGGGCCTTTCTCCTTCCCTACTTCTTAGATACCCTACTACTGTCTCTCCTTGTAAGCTAATGGCAGTTCTAAGTGCCTGTACCATTGTCTCTGTCTCAGCATACGGATTTGAGAGATTTATACCAAATCTTTCAAACTCCTGATAAGGAATCGACAGGTCATCTGCAAAAAAAATTAACTTAGAAAGAGGTATATTTCCTTCCCTAATCCATCTGGATCCAGCAGACATTGTAAAACCTTCACTAGAAGACTTTAGCCGAAGATAATCTCTTCTGCTTTTATAGCCATTTACTTGAATTGCCAAATCCAGCAAATCTGTTATGTTGCTAACCTTTGCATACGGGTTATCTAGGTCATATCCAAAACGAGCAAACTCTGAAGAAGGGATCTCCAAATCTCGAGCGAACAAATTTAGGATATTCAAAGGAATATCATTAGAAGGGATTATATTTCTCATTGTCGCGGCATTAAAATTTCCTTCCTTTGCCTTTAGCTTATAATATTCTTCACTCGTATATCCTTTAAGGTCAATTCCTATTCGAATCAGTTCGGAAACTGAACTAGCTGAAGCATAGGGATTAAATAGATTTATTCCAAACCGTTCAAATTCTTTAAAAGGTATGCTTAAATCCTCAGCAAAAAAAAGAATCATCCCATAAGGTATGTTTCTTCCTTTGTTGAAGCAAGCGATAGCGGATGAATACTTCAGTTTATTCTCAGCCTCCTTTTCTTTCATATAAAGGGTCCTACTTTTGTATCCCCTTAACGCTATTGCCTTATCAATTAATTCCTTATAATCTGAAGCATTTGAATATACACATTTTTCACTAACTCCAAAATTTTCCAAGCAGTCATCTGGAATATTCAGATCATGGGCAAGTTGTAAAATGACATTGGAAGGAAAGTTATTTTTTGTGAACCAAGAAATAACGGACCTAGATACAACCCCATACTTCTTTGCATTTTGCTGACAAAAATTTGTTCGACTTGGATAACCATTTAGCTTAATCGCCAGATCCACAAGCTCACCTAGACTCTCAGCCTTTTGATACTGCTCTGAAGCTGGAATGGGTTCAAAACCATCTTCAAAAGTATCAGAATCATTATTAACAGCGGTATGTTGTGAAAATTCTTGTTGCTCAGGAGCAAAGACATTAGGATTATACCCAAAACGCTCTAATTGAGACCTTGGAATGGATAAATCATCAGCAAAGAATAATATTTTTTCTAATGGAAAAGTTCCCTTATGAAACCACTTGCGAGCTGTAAACCAGTGAAATTCTCCTTCTTTTTCCTTTCCTTTCAAGTATACCTTCCGATTATTGTAACCATTTAGCTTGATAGCCAGATCCACAAGCTCACCTAGACTCTCAGCCTTTTGATACTGCTTTGAAGCTGGAATGGGTTCAAAACCATCTTCAAAAGTATCAGAATCATTATTAACAGCGGTATGTTGTGAAAATTCTTGTTGCTCAGGAGCAAAGACATTAGGATTATACCCAAAACGCTCTAATTGAGACCTTGGAATGGATAAATCATCAGCAAAGAATAATATTTTTTCTAATGGAAAAGTTTCCTTATGAAACCAGTTGCGAGCTGTAAACCAGCGAAATTCTCCTTCTTTTTCCTTTCCTTTCAAGTAAGCCTTCCGACTATTGTAACCATTTAACTTAATCGCCAAATCTAATAGTCCAGCAATACTAGTGGCCTGCAGATAGGGATTCTCTAAGTTATACCCGAAACGTTCAAACTCAGATATGGGGATGGACAAATCATCAGCAATAGATAAAAGCTTGTCTAAGGGAAATCTATCTTTTTTGATCCATTGCAAAAAGGTAGCTGGATGAAATCCCTTTTCTTGTAGATAATCTTTTCTATACTTATATCCCTTTAGAAAAATGGCTGAGTCAAGAAGTTCAGCAATACTAGTGGCCTGCAGATAGGGATTCTCTAAGTTATACCCGAAACGTTCAAACTCAGATATGGGGATGGACAAATCATCAGCAATAGATAAAAGCTTGTCTAAGGGAAATCTATCTTTTTTGATCCATTGCCAAAAGGTAGCTGGATGAAATCCCCTTTCTTGTAGATAATCTTTTCTATACTTATATCCTTTTAGAAAAATGGCTGAGTCAAGAAGTTCAGCAAGAGAAGTAGTATTGGAATATATATTATCTATCTTATACTCAAAACGTTCTAATTCAGACATAGGAATATTCAGATCTTCAACTAAAAACATCAATTTTTCAAAGGGTATGAATCTCTTCTCGAACCATTGAGAAGCAGTATTAGCACTAAACAAGTCTTTCTTAGATTTCTCAATCAGATAATCTATACGAGAGCTATACCCGTTTAACCGAATAGACAAATCAACTAGTTCAACCACATCAGCAGCATGAGAATAGGGGTTATCAATATTATATCCAAACCTTTCCAATTCGCAGGCAGGAATTGATAAATCATCAGCCAAAAACAATAACTTTTCCAAGGGAATCATTCCCTTTTTAACCCAATTTTTAAACGTATATGGATGCAAACCTTGCTGTTTGCCTCTAGTTTCAAAGTATGATTTTCGAGTGCCAAAACCGTTAAAATGAATCGATATATCAATAAGTTCAAAAATATTTTCAGCAGTTTCATAGGGATTCTCCAGGTTCCATCCGAAACGGTCAAACTCAGATTTGGGAATGGACAAATCCTCAGCGAAAAATAATAATTTATCTAAAGGTATATTACTTGTACCAATCCAACCATTTGCAGTAAATCGACTAAACAAGCTCGACCTTTCAAGCAGATATTCTTTTCTACTTTTGTATCCATTTTGCCTTATTCCGACATCAATTAATTCTCCAACACTAGTTGCACCTGCATACGGATCATTCTCGACAATAGCCTCTAGCCCCATCTGGAAACCACCTCTGCAATGGAACCTTTCTTAGTGCTATAGTTTCGTGAGATTGTATCAAACCCTTGAAACTGCTTTTCTTTTTGCGGAGTAAAAATCTTTAGCGGTTTGGTCCCGCCCGTTGCAACATGCTCGAAAGGCGTGTAGACTTCAAGCGCATCTCCGATAAGGTCTCCAAAATAATCAGCATTTTTCTGTCCGAAGATCATGGGAATCTGTGCGTTCTTCTTTTTTCCATGAGCATTCTCAAGCGAAAGTGAGACCTCATCAGCAAACGTCACATTAAACAAATACCTTTCAAACAATTTTGCGACATTATCAACATACTGTGGATCAGTCTTTGGAATCAAGGTAAAGGCAGCATACCCATTTGTAGAAAGTAAGCGATTTGATTCCATAATGATACGTTCAACATCCCTTTCAGTGTTTTGATTATTATAATGCAACGCATTACAACATGTAGCTACATCATAATAACCAGCAACAAGTCCGGTATCCCATGCCTTCCGGTTAAAGAACCGAACTCCCTGCACACCTTCCGCAGCTGCCAATTCCGCACCAAGATCAAGCATTGCCTGCATCCCGTCAACACAATCCACTAACCGTTGCATACCACGTTCATGCAAGACACGAGCAAGACAGGCAGGTCCAGATCCAAGATCAACGATTCGCTCTGTTGAAACACCGTTCTTATCAAGTGCCTCCAGGAATGATGCCACTATCCGATTGGATTCCGCAGCTGTTGAGACAGCCCATGAATCAACATTCTTGTAATCAGTGACCAAAAGATCAAGCTTTGAGGGATCATACTTCTTACCTTTCAACTGTGAAAGCCGGTTAATATGTTTCCCAAAGTAATCCTGTGAGATCCTCTCTTTTGAAATAAGACTGCTGTGAGTCCCCCCTGAAGAAACGGATTGTTCTCCATCCTCATCAAGCAATGCGAGCGTATGCTCATCAAGAGGCAGCGCTCTCCTTACTGCCTCTTGAATGATCAAGTCTTTTGAATTGCGTATGCTGTAACGATCACGATCAATGGTCGTTGGCGTCCAGGTTGCCCTGAATGAAACATTGTATTTCTCCTCAAGATCCATGATCTCCTGGGTCATGAATTCCTCCAGCGAATCGCTGTGTGAAACCAATGTATGGACACGTACAGGCGCATACTGTCCCTTCCTGTGTCCTCGACCGATCAATTGTATGTAATCTGCCGGAGTAATCTGTGGCTCCATTATGTACATGTCAAGTTCACGATCACCACAGGCAAGACTGATTCCTTCATTCAATACATCCGTGCAGATAAGGATCTTGTAATCTCCTTGCCTGAACTTCTTTGCTTCCTCTTGTTTTCGTTTGAATGAATGATCTCCATCGATGATACAGATAGAGTGTGGATCATATGCCGCACTAAGGTTTGCCTTGATATCTCCCACTACATTTTTTTTCAGGGGTGTATAGATGATTACCTGCTGATCATCAGAGTTTTCCGATACAATACGGTTAATCTGGTGGACCTTGCTGTCCATAAGAATCTTTCGCAGCTGATACAGTTTGATTCCCGCCAAGGCTGAAGGTTTCCAAGCATCAAAGTATTGTTTAGCTTCCACGTCACTCAATTCAACCTGTATCAGATCATCAACAGATTTGGGCTGTGTAAGTGTAGGCAAGTCAAACAGTTTGTTGATCGCGTCTTTGGAGATGTCAAACCACTGCTTCCGCACCATCACATCACGGATTGCATCCGGATCAAGCGCGTAGATGTATGGCTCTGAACGGTAGCAGGAAAACCTCGGATCATCCGGGTTCAGCATGTAGAAGAGAAACCCAAGATCCGAAAGCTTGTTTGGTACCGGTGTTGCAGTCAGGAACAATGAGTCAGTATCCTTTGTCTTATCAACAATTTCTGCAAAAGCCTTAGCACTATTTGTCTTGTAGTTCTTCAGCCGGTGCGCTTCATCAAAGATCAACAGATCAGAATCCTCAGCCAATTCCATGACTTTCTTCCAATACCGGTTTCTGGTATAATTCTTATCAAGACCAAGCTTGTCATAATTGATAACAACAAAACCTGAATCAGGGATATTCTGGAAATCATCAAACTTCTCAATTATGGTTACATCCTGTGAATCGGCACCTTCAAGATTAGCGACATATGTATCAATCTCTTCTTGCCCCCACACCGAACGCATGGTCTGCCCAGGAGCAAAGATCAAAGCCCGACCCCTGGTTCCTTGTTTCTCATCCTCAAGCAGCTTCTTTGTTACCCCTACAAGTGTCTTACCCGCACCAGTCGCATCAGCACAAAGGACCCGCCGGCTTCCGTTCTCCACCATCTCGTACAATCGGTTTGTCTGATGAAAGAATAGATCCAGTTCTGACCGTTTGTTCAGTTCCTGCGAGTAATCTATAAGCCTTTGAACAGGCTTAACAACCAGCTGCTCCAGGCTGGGCTCATCAAATTCCGCCCGAATATCATCAGGAAGAGAACCGATGTTCCCATTGTATTCAGCCTCTCCCTTTTTGATATAATGCCGAACAAGAATCCGTGCGATCAATTCATCATTTGCGATAGCGTCTGAAGACTTCTGGCCAAACTCACTGATAAAAGAAGGAACATCTGGAGCAAGATTCTTTATAACACCCAGGTTCATGACCGGTATCTCTCTGAGCTGATTCGTAAGATCGCTTTCGTGGAAAACCTCCTTAAGCCCTTCATCCAGCGACTCATACATCTTGCGTCCAAAGCCAGCTGCGATTTTTTCATCCTCAGAACTGTCAATGATATGCCGCATAGAAAGATATTTTTCAGAATAGGGGCTTTGCTCAACCGTATGCTCCAAAACCCTTATCTGCTCATCCGTAAGAAACGCCTCAGGAGAGTAAGCTCGGAGGGTTTCACCCTGGCTTTCAGTTATGATACCCTTCTCTAAAAGCAAAGGACCAACCGGACCGGAATAATTCGTAATCAGTTTGTAATGGTCAGGATATTTCGACCTAATCAAATCTAACAACCGGTCAATACCCTTCTCTGACATAATAAAGGAGAATCAAATTCCCCTTTAAAAAGGTTTCTAAATTTAACTACTACGAAGTAATAAAAATAAGGGGCAATTGGTATATTCACTCAGTAGCTCAAAAATTAATAATTCAAAATTAAATCCTGGCCAAAGCCACCAACATTTAAATATTCTAAATAAAATTATTAGTTCAATGGAAAGAAACATTGAAAATCTCAACATCCTGGATAAATTTTGTTTGGATTTCATAGAAGTAGTTGAGAAGCACTCCGAATATATTATTGTTTCAGGTTATGTCGCAATATCTTCTGGAAGAACACGAGGAACAGAAGACATTGATATGATTATTCCAAGACTATCAAAAGAGAGATTTGTGAACCTACATAGTGAGCTGGGTAAAGATTTTGTATGTATTCAATCAGACGATCCGCATATGATCTATGATTATCTAAACGATAATGTAAGTGTCAGATACACCAGAAAAGATCAACCCTTGCCAGAGATGGAACTAAAGTTTTCAAAAGATGAACTTGATCAATATCAATTAAAGACCAAAACAAAGCTTCCATTGACAGGTCTTGACATATGGTTTAGCAATATAAATGTAAATATTGCATTCAAAGAGCATCTGCTTAAATCACAAAAAGATATGGATGATGCACTTCATCTCAGGAGAGTGTATGATGAACTCGTCAATGAATCAGAGATTGCAAAGGTCAGAAAGCTTATTGACAGGTGTAGATTATGACAGAACAAATCGAAAGATGGGCAGAGTTTGTAAAGAATAATCCTTCCTGGAAAAAAGAACATACCAAACTCATTGATGCCCAGTTTGCAAAATCAAAAGCATTCTATGACAGGCTTTCAAAGACCAAAAATGGCAAAAAAAAGATAGTTGAAATATTTGGTATAAAGAACAAGAACGGCTTTCCGAAACTGTTTTCAAATTAATCAAATATGATTTTCTTGGAATCTAGCTGTCTACTCATTTATAGCAACATGAAATTGTTCTGAATATTAAAGGTTTTATACCTATAATTTTCATTAGAGAATCCAATTTGAGAGATAGAATTTAACGACCTCCGGTGTGCGAATTTCTTGGAAATCCCTCCTAGGGGTATTTACTTTGCCCCTTGAAAGTGGTAAATAAGCGAAAACTTTAAATATGAGAACCATTGAATTGCTCATGAGGTGTTACCATGACCCTATCCAGACGAGATTTCCTAAAATATACGACAGCCTTGATGGCTGGAACTGCAATAGGACTGAACCCCTTCACTGCCGAAGCAAGAGAAGGGACATTAGAAGATAACATTTTCACCGCTAACGATGGCACAGAGATTGATGTAACACACCTTGGTAGAAAGACTTGGAATTTCCAGCAAAAAAAAGTACTTGAAAAATGCGGAAAAGAGTGGAAAACAGCTGAATATAGAGATATTGGAAATTTATATGAAAGATTTCAAAAAAGATTAATTAGCAATCCAGAATTAAGTCCATTAATTAAAGCATTAAACTTCGCACTTAACATAGGGTCTACAAAAAAAAGATGGTATAATGAATACATGGAATTATTTAAAGAGAATATTGATTTTATGAAAGAATTCGACACGCAATATACAAATAATCCATATACAAAGATGGAATCTGGATCTGCGTATGATAATATAAAAGTTGTAACTCAAGGCCAACACATCTATTTATTTAAAGAAAGCATAACTCTCGCAAGAAAACTTCCTCAAGAATTATTATTTGATGAAGGACTATCAGGAATGGTTAAAACAGAAAAAGATGTACTTAAAGAAGCTATATATGCAAGTGCAATTAGAGGGCCACCGAATCACCCAGTTACATGGAACCATGAAGCAAACATTAGAGGGCCACCATATGATACTGCAAAAAAGTTTCTAGAGATGGCACTAGAAGATTATCCAGAAGACCCCAGTTTCAATAGAGAATACAAATGGGTTTCAAACCACCTATAGATTTATATAATTCTTTGCTCAATATTAGTTTATGAGAAAAGAATTGATAATTTTTTGTTTTATAATTATTATCCCTCTATACTCTTCTTTAATATTTGGATTTTCAGAACAAAGCAAAGCCGAAGAAGATCTCACAACTGAGGAAAAGTTGCAACAGGGCAACGTGGAAGAAATTGATGATTGGGGTTCGCTTTCAGCTGAGCAACTAGAACACCTTCCAAATTTTGAAGACATCCCAACTGACAAAGTAAATGACGTCATCGACAACTTGCCTGACAACCGTAAGACCGAACTCAAAAAAGAACAGATTGCAGCCGTTGAACCCCGGTCAAAACTGGGCGACCTCGGAAATTACGACCTTGCCGAGGTAAAGGCAGGCTTGGGTATCCCTGAAGACATTGACGTTCACCTGGATGGCGGAGTCTTTACCTTTACAGACGACAACTTCGTCACCGCAGCAATCCAGATCTATGACGGCGATACCTTCCAAGAACTCATCCAAGACATTGAATTAGACGAAGATGGTTTTGTCGTCTCAAACGACAACGGCGAGGCAAACATGTATGAAGACCCATGGACATTCTCCTCGGATGAAGGCTTGATGCGCTACATCGCAAGCACCATGAACAATTTAGGCATCCAGACCTCAACAGGCTCTGCCGAAATCACAAGCGATGGAAGAATCACAATCTCAGACGATTACACCTGGCACGAGGTATCAAGCGCAAGCCACTACCAATACAACCACGTGACCTTCACAAACGTAAACGACCTTCGAAACGAGTTAGGCGCGATAACCTTTACAAAAGGCGACGGCCAGGCAACGATTGCAACCACCACAGGTGAGATCACCACAGAATTCACAAACGCCTCAGACGCCTACATTTTCGAGGACAACATCGCAATCCAGGAATCCGACGCAGTCGAATTCACATCAGACGGCGTCTCCTACAACATCGCAAACGCGAGAAACATCTCAGTCAACAAGTCAGTCTTCGTCCGCCATGCTGATTCAATCATCGTAGGCGATCACGTTTTGGCTGCAAACGTGGAAAACACAACCATCCCCTTCCATTACTCCTATGAGCTCTTTGACGTTCATGTCGAACTTCCAACATTCCAGGAGATAAAGGTTGCAAAATCTGACCTCATCAAGATCAAATCCTATGACTTTCCCAATCTTGTGAACTCAAGATTCATCTTCGCAAACGAATCATTCATCTTCGCAAACATAACAACTGACCAGGACACCAACTACTATGTCCCAACCTACAAAGGCGACTGTTTCCTCTCGCTTGACGCATACGAGCAGTTAGAGCTTTTGACATACAACCGCTCATTCTTCGCAAACACAAAAGATGCGATTGAGGCAGAATTGCCAAACGAAGCAATATTGACCTTTGGCCAGCGAATCGCCGCCCAGACCCAGATAGGCCAGATCACACTTGAAGCAGCAGGAGACATGGTCGCAGTCTACAAAGGCAACCGCCTCGTTGACGTCACAAAAGAATACATCCCGCATGACATACATCATACGGCACAGTCTGACCTTATCATGAAAAGTCCTGTGTTCACAGCAAAGGACAGCAAGCTCTATACCACCCAGACCCATATAATCGACAACCAAGTGAGCGCTATCAAGACCAATCACACACCAGGGTTTAACCTCACCCTTGTCACAGACGAGACAATCCTCATAATGAAAGAAGCTGACGAGAAACCTGCAATTGACGTGGTCGCAACACCAAACGAGATTCGCCTTGGCGACAACACAACTGACGCAATCTTTTCAATAATCGATGGCACCATAACATATGATACAGAACATACAATCTCAGCCTATGAAGAGATAGACATACCATTTGAAGACAAGACCCTTCACATGGCAGAGAACGGAAAACTCACACTTAAGGATTACACCAGCACAGATGACGGAGACCTCAAACGCATAATATTGCATGAGTACAAGGAGTTTGACTATCCAATATCACTTTCAAAAGGGTATGCGATCACCCCTGCACACACAACCTTTCGCGATGAGTCAGCCTTTGAATTCCAGGAAGAGGATTTCATACTCAACAATGCAAGACTCATCTTTCCCAATGAGACAGTCATATCCACAAACATCGCCTCAGGCTCAACCACAAAAAACGGCATGCAATGCGCCTTCATCCAGTATGAAGGAGTCTACATAAGAAACTCAGAAAACCTCAACGACGAGTTCGCACTAAAGCCTGACACCTACATGCACCTTTGCCTGAGGAAGAACGAATCAGAAGAATTCAACGCTACCTGCAGCCAATGCTCAGTCTGGGACTTCGTGGAAAACAAGTCCATACTCAAGAGTGACGTATCCTACTGGCGTTATCCCTCAAAAGACGACACCATCCAAAGCCTTGCCCTAAACAAGGTCTACCACGGCAAAAAAGACACGATCGCAAGATTCAACAAGACAGCAATCAACCTCACAGCGCCCTACATCCAAGATCTTGCCCAGACAAACCTCGCTTGGTACTACTACCGCCTATTTGAGATGAAAGACAGCTCCCAGGTGAAAAGGATCCTTAAGATAAACACATCATACTACGCAGACAACCCCTACAAAAGCTACAAGAGCAGATTCAACCCACCTCTCGTGATGGACAACCTCCAGATAATCCAAAAAGGAAACAACATCGTAAAAGTCCATGACCCCGACATTCTTGATTTGACCTGAAGGTTATAGAAAAAAATATAATCAGAATTATACTTACCATGATTATAAAAAGAGATAAAACAACTAAAAGAGATTAATAGGCCTTTCTTTTTGGAAGAAGAAAAACAGGAAAAAGCTTCTTGATCTCAAACTTTATTGAACATGATGAATCCTTTTTCATAAAAAACAACCACTCTATCCTGACCAAAGATAACAGGTCAATAACATACGAGACATTCCTTGAGATATTGACAAGAACCCTGAAAGAGGGAAAAGTTCTTGGTATACAGTGATACTAGAGAATTTCCTCAATGCAGACACACATGAATTCTGGGACTATGGTCTAAAAGGCATATCACTGCAAAACCCCAACTCAAACTATTTCCCATTCCAGGAGAAAGCCGAACAATTCCACTTCACAAAAAAGACCATGAACGAAACCCGCAGGTACTCTGAATAACCGAGTTTTTCTAAAAAATAGTAGAAAATATATATCAAAATAGTAGGATACCATA
>CAYYOI010000026.1:0-21856 GCA_964473285.1 uncultured Methanosarcinales archaeon
ACAGGTGTTTTCCTTTATATTTCTAACGATTCAGAGGATTTCTACGGACCCGTTTATCTGGACTTTGAGAGGTGTTCTCAGAGCTAGCTTCAGGAGTGTCCTCAGAAGTGTTTTCAGAGGGTTTTTCAGCAGAATCAAGCTCTTTGAGCTCTTTACTGACTTCAAGGTATTCCTGTTCCTCCTGATAGGCCTTTTCATTCAGCGAAGGATTTACTTCGTCCAGGAGTTCTGTTATCTCACTATCAAGCTTCTGCTTAAGATTTATCAAACCCTCCCGGTCATGAGGCCTTTGGGAGTTATCTTCTCCATCCTTAGCTTTTTTGTGCGGGAAAAGGAAGTTGAGAATACTGTTGATAATACGCCTGATCAGATTAGGTTTCTCTGGGTGTTTTGACTCTTCAGCAGGCCCTTCTGATAGTTGTGAGGGTTTTGCTTCCTTTGAAGAAGTATTCTCTGAGGTTGGTCTATTTGTATGCTTCTTCCATATAAAAAGAGATACAAGAGATATTGCAGTTACAAGCAAGATTGTAAGCAATACAGGAAGGACAAAGGAAGAGGAAGACTTATCCTCTGGTTCTTTTGTTTTATTGGGCTCCTCTGGAAAAATGGACTCCAGGTCAATCATCATGGGTTCTGATACAGTCATGTTAAGGCCTTTATAATTATAGCTTAAAGTAGTGTTGGATAACATCATCCCTCCTTCTCGTAATGGAAGGGAGAAGACTGTGGACTCATCCTCTATGGTTGTCTCTTTTCGCTTTGTATAAAAAACATTCTCTTCTTTAACTAGTACTGACACTGGTTCTTTGAGTGGGTTTACAACCTTTATCTGGAGAGTCTGGTTTATGATGTCCTTTTCAATATAAAGTTCCTCCAGGGGGTTTATTGTTATGTTGAATTCCTGTCCACGATTATAGCTGCTGTATTGGTCCTCAAAATGGACGGTTATTTGATAGGTATAAGTAGTCTTTTTCCTGACAGCTGGAATCTTTAAAGGGATTGTATCCTGCATCGGGAACTCATCTGTGCCTTCAGGACCTGAAAATTTTATTGAAGCGTTTGAAATGTTCGCATCTGTATCAAGAGAGACTGTTATGTTGACTTTTCCTGGACCAGTAATGTTTGCAGGGGCATCAATATGAAGTGTGCTTTCTGGTGGAGTTATGTTAAGTAAAAGGGGAATCTTGAATTCTGCAGTCTTTGAATCTAGCTCGTAAGACAGATACAGTGGAATCTCTTTTTGGCCTAATTCCTTGACTTTCATGGGAAAATTAAGGCTTCTGGTCTGGTTATAACGGATCAGGTTATCATCAAGAAGCTCATACTCCAGCTTTGGCCGATGTTCATCCAGCTTTTCAAAATAGTCCTCCTGCTTAAGAACCAAGTCTATTGTAATATTCCGGGTAACATTATTCGTAATATTGAATGTGAAATCTACCATCTCTCCAATAACAGGTTGGGCATATTCTGAGCTAAACCTAAAGGGTGATGTTATAGCAAATTCATACTCATCGAGATCAGCGGATATCTCTTCTCCAAAATCATCATATACCATGACACCTTCAATCTGCACTTCCTTTGGTTCTCTACCATATATCTCGAACTGGCATATGTGCTCATCCCCTTTATCAAGAGTACTATTCCACATTATCACATTCCTGTAACTTGTACATCCTTCATTTTCCTCAATTATAAGATCTTTTGGGAGTTCAAGCACAAGTGTAAGGTTTTCTGCTTCATGATTTCCGGAATTGCGAAATCTTATCTCGATCTCACGTCTTTGGCCCACAAGAAGGTCTGTCTCATTCTGTTCATAAGTAATATCTATCTCTGCTTCAAGGTCTTCAGTCTCCAGGGTTGCTGTTGTATTGCTGGGTTTGCCTGTAAAGCAATACTTCTTATCACCCCATTCTTCACAATCACCTATGCTAAAATCATAGAAAACTTCATTTCCATCACGAATAAGGACATAATTGTCTTCCGGAACCATTATTGTGTATGATTTTTTGTCTATATCAATGGTGTCACCTGTGCTATATGATGCTCCATTAACTAGAAAGGCGAATACAGTTAGCAGTATAATAAGAGTGACTCTCATAAATCCTCCTTTTTTATATCCTTAGGCTTATTTCTTTAAGTATTTAACGGTAATTATAAATAATAGAATCCCGCGGAATAAGACATGATCCGAGAGTGGGAGATAGAACATATATTATTCATCCTGCTTCTTTTGAACCTGGGGCTTTTTTTCCTTTTTATAGGGATTATCGAAAGTCCAACAGGAAGGATCACTGCTGAAGGGGGCACAACCAGAGAGGTAAACGTGACAACTCCTTTTTCAGATGTGAGTTGGGGGCTTTTTTATGGGAACATGAGCTCTAGCGGGGTTGTCAATGTTACACTTGGAAAAGGAACGCTGGTGCAGGAAAATCTGCCTTCCTTCAACCCTGAGGCAGAACATATAATAGCTGCATCAACTGAGCCTGACGTTAATTTCTCCAACCTTTTGCCTGCAAACACTAGCCTTATTGACAGTTACATGGGGCTTGATTCTTATGCTGCCCAGTCTGGGACAATGACACTGATAGAAAAGACAAACTTTTCACTAATCTATACAATGGAGACCTATTCTGCGGTCACAAATTCAATCACAGGAGAATACATAACAGTTTTGTTCCAGGATGATGGTATTCCTGTATTTGTAACCAAGACTGTTAATGGAACAGGTTTTGATGGAAATAAATGGGATTTCCAGCTTTTCCTGCCTGTAAATGGAACTGAGACATACCATCTCTCTTCCTGGAGCAATGTTACCAAGATCAGTTGTGATTCTTTTACAACAAATCTCACTGCACGCCTGATAAATAACAAAACAGACCTTTTACTTGAATGGAATCAGGTGCCTGAGGCAAACAATTATGAGATATTACACTCAGGAAAGTCGCTGAACTTTTCCTCTATGACAATCACAGGACAGACCAATCATACAATAAGTAATATTTCCAATAGCTTCTTCAAGTTAAATACAAGATTTGATCATCTGGAGTGTGAATCAAGGATTGTTGGAGCTACTCTTTTGAACCTTACCATAAATAATGACATTGGATTCAACCTGGTGTCACTCCCTATTGATCCCTTGAATAATTCCCTTCAGGATTTGCTTGAACCAATATACCCTGAACTGGACAGGGTATACTGGTATGATAATGTGAACAAGCGTTTTGAGATATTCTATATCGTGAATTCAGGAAGCAATTATATAGCAATAGATAATATACATGACTTTAATCCACAGGATGGATACTGGATAAATGTGAAAAAAAACACAACACTTCCTATCGCAGGAACTCTTCTCAACAAGACAGAGAAGAATCTTACTGTCTCATTCACGCTGGGGGGTTTTCATATAATGGAAGAAAATGAGGTTACAGAAGTATTTGACCAGATGTATGATGAGCTTGACAGAGTTTATGCTTATGATAATGAGAATAAGCTTTACTATTCACCATTCACGATAATCAATGATGGAATGGGAGGATGGATCCCTATAGTCTCATTCACTCATATAAAGCCTTTCAGTGCATATTACATAAAGGTCAAGGAAAATACAACAGAGGTGTGGAGATGAAAAAAATAATCATGCTATTCCTTCTTGCCTCTATGATAAATGCAATAGGTTATGCTCCAATAAGCATATACGGCATACATAATGTCGATAATGTAAGCATAAGATGCAACGAAAGCATAGGTGAGAGTGTCCACATACAGAACTCAAGCATCGGGGAGGTATATGTTGCAACAGTAACTGTGCCTGATTCAGGAAGTTACGAGATAGAGCTTATTATTGACGACGAGGCTGAATCATACACGCTGGAACCATGGGCACATATTCAAAGGCACAGTACAAACCCTACTGATAAAGAGGGTGGTGCAGAGAACATTGAGGATAGCAGTGGGGATAGTAAAGGAGAGGTTGGTGGAAGTGGGGAAAGTAGTGCTGATAGTAATTATGATGGCAATAGCAGTATAGATAGTAGCACGCATGTTGTGAGGCCTAATAGTATGGAGAATGAGAAAGAGATAAAGGATATAGAGAATTTCACAAGTGAGCATGAACCTATAATCATACAAAAAGAACCAAAAGCTATAAGAGAAGAATCTCCTGCCTCAGTATCCTATATTCCTTTCCTATTAGGTATTGTGATCATTTTTATAGGGGTTCATTTGCTTCGCATCTCAAGATTGTAGATTATATCCTCAACCTTTGAGAGATTCCATTTGATTGAATCAGATTTCTTACGAAGTTCTGAGTTCCTTAGATCAAACTTGAGGATCTCTGAATAGAGTTTTGCTATGAGGTCCTTTATCTTGTATACCATATCAGTATTTTTGTTAATTACTTCATTGACTGCCTTTCGCATGAGTTCTCCAGTGAGATCACACAATCCTAGGAGATAGGATTCAGTGTCAACCCTTGTCTCTTCCTTTGTGATTAGCTTGTTTTCTTTTATGAAGTGCAGATAGGTATAAGCCTCAACATATTCCTGCCTTGCAGTACGTGCCATTGGTATGTCATCAAGGCCATCAAGTTTTTGCCGCATCTTTTCTATCACCTTTTCAGGTAATTCTCCTCGATGTATCCCATAGATTGCCTGTTTTGACATCTTTATTATGTCACGGCTTGTCCTTATTGTCTCTTCACGATCCTCGTCAGCTTTTTCAAGTTCTTTTCTCATCTGTTCAAATTCTTTTGTATCTATCATTTTTACCTCGTGTATAATGCAAGCTTTCTTCCGTTCTTGATAGCTCTAATGATACTGTCACCATGAATATTGTCTTTCTTTATCTTTATCTGGCCTTTCTTGCTTGCATGCGCTGTAAGTATGAACTCATCATCGATATAAAAATCGATGAGTCCTGTCTGCTGGACATCAAAAAGTATGGAATTGCTTGTAACTGATACTGAGTAAGCAACCCTTTCCCTGGAAGTTATTACCTGGCCTACTTTCTCCTTGATATCTATGGGATATCCTACCTTCTCTTCAAGAAGAGATATCTTCTCTCCGTTCTTTCCAACAATGGAAAACCTTAATTTTCTTGGGACATAGGCCACAAGACGATTGTTAATAAACTCAATGTCATAGTCTTCAGTATATTTTCTGATCTCATTCTCAAGCAAAGGGACTTTTGCACTCTCACTCTTGACAGGGATTACCACGGTCTCATCACCATAGCTATATATCTCATAAAGGTCACTTCCTGTCTCAAAATCCCTTACAACAATTACCGGCCTGGCAAGATCTTTCTCACTCATGCCTACAGGAACTTTCACCTCCATCTGAACAGAAAGGACAGAATGTATGGAACCATTCTCTATGAATATAACTGTATCAACTATCTGAGGTATGAGCCCCAGGTCCAGACGCCGAATGAAACGATGTATTGCATCTATTGATCTTTTTGCATGCAGGACTCCGACGATTCCTATACCTGAGAGCCTAAGATCAGCGTAGAACTGGAAGTCAGAGGCATTACGCATCTCGTCAAAAAAGGTATAATCCGGACGGGATAATAGCAAAAGGTCTCGAAGCTCATCATGGGATGTGCGCCTGAGGGCATACTGGGTTACAGGAAGCTGAATATCCCTGGGGGATTCTACTGTCTTGATTACTTTGCCCATATTCATATAATGATACAATAGCCCATGAGCAAATGTTGTCTTACCCATCCCAGGAGCACCTGCAATAAGTATGCCTTCTGCCTGCTTATTGATCCTGTCATTGAGTTTTTGTGATGGATTGAATTCTTCAAGGGAACAGGAATGGGTTAGTCTTACTACAGTAAGTTCCCATGAGCTGGAAAGAGGAGGGGTAGTGAGAATCAACCTGTAATTTTCATGGTACATGATCCTGACATTGGCTGAAGATTTCTCAACAATTGAATCTTTTGGGATAAGAGCAAAAATCGTTTCACGGGTTATCTTCTCATCCTCGATGCGACGGAATTCCCATCTTCCCGGCAGGCCTTCTTTTGCATAAGGGTATTCGCCCTCACGAAGATGTATGCTCAGTGTTTCCTTGCCAAAGTAGCGGTTAAGATCAATAGCCTTTAGTGGTAACTGGATTATGGGCACACCCCGGGCCTTAGCCTGAAGGGTTGATTCTGCATCGGTCAAGACTATTGTTGCTGATTCATTGTATGCTGCTTTGACAAGGTCTTCTTCCCTTGAGTCACCTATAAATATTATATCCAAGCCTTCCAGGGCTTTTAGTCCTTTATTACTCAGTTTTTTGAACACTGCTTCATGGATATAGAGCTTATCGTATTCAAGGCCTGATAATAGGCAATGCTCGATTACTTGTTGGGTTGGGATGATGTCCATCTAGATCCACCGTCTAATCATGAAACTGCCTATAAAGACTAGGCAGCTTCCTAGAATAAACAAATACTTCAACTCTAAAAAGTTTGTGATTAAGCCCCATACGATAAATCCTGTGAAAGAACCCATCTTTGAGAAAGCAGCATATGTTGTCATAATACGCCCTTCTCGTTTTTTCTGTTCTCCAATATCAGACAGTATGCTTAGTGCACCAACGTTCCACATGCCAAGGCCCATTCCACCAATACCCAAAACCAGCAAAAGTAGCCATAGTGAGTTTATGAATGGTACAAAGAACCAGCTCAGCCCTACTATTGAAGTACCGGTAAGAAGGACTTTCTTACGACCTATCCTGTCTGCAATCGCTCCGAAATAGAACTGGAATACGTGGCCAAGATAATATGCAAAACAGCCATACCCTACAGCCTCATATCCCATCGAAAAATTTTCTGTCACAAAAATGGGGAAGAATGCAATGAATAAGGTATGGTTTGCAGCCATCACACTGCCTATTGCAGCCATCCCTGGAAGCCTTTTTGTCTTGAGAAAGTACTTTATCTCAGATAGTGAATTAAGATGATATTTTGAGAATTCAAGCTTCTTGTTTCTTGCATGCGGGAACAGGAACAAAAGAAGGGTTGCAATCATGATTATTGCCACAAGAAAGGGCAGTTCTGGTGCAAATACTTCTGCAAGGACACCACCTATCAAAGGAGCAACAATGGTCCCAACTCTCTGGAAGCTCAGGAAAATTCCAGAGTATTTCCCGCGTGTGCTGTTATCAAGCAGATCGTGTATCTTTGAGGCACCGATAAGAGTGACTGTTGTGAGAGCTACTGCATTGAGGATACGGGCGATCATGAGAAGCATAATATGCTGGGTGCCATACACGTAAAGCATGAAAGAACACATCTGGATAACCATGCCGAAACGTATGATTGATCTTCGGCCTACATGATCTGAGATGATACCAATGAGAGGGGTTATGAATATTACCGCCAGTGGAAACAAAGCAAAGATAAGGCTTATCTGGAAAGGAGAATAACCAAGGCTCTTAATGTAAGGTGATAGAATAGGGGCTATAAGAAAAGATGCAAAAATAAAAATAACACTGACTGCTGTTGTCTGTATATATTGCTTCATGTCCTCTGTTGTGCCTGTAATGCTATGTTTCTTATTTCTGTACCTTCTTTTTTGATTTCCTCAAGCATGGAATGAAGATCCTTAACCAACTTATCTGTTTCAGGATAACCTTCATGCTGCAACCGGGGTATCAAGGTGTTCTGGATATATTCTGAACCATACTTATTCATCAATTCAAAATACTCATAGATTGCAAAAAGATTAATCAATGAATGTATCCTGAACATATCGCGTGCCAAATCTTTTTGTTCCTTATCAGTATCTTCAATCAGAGCATCCATATCCTTCAAAAGTTGCTCAACAGATCTCTTGTCCTTAATGTGAATGTGCTCTATGGTTCGTTCTTCAATTGTAACCTCTGCCATCTCCTTGAGGATTCTTCTGATGTTTCTTCTCATCCAACGAGATTCCTGCTCGGTGTTGTACTTGGTAAAATTGTTGAATATCTCGTCTCGCAGGTGTTGCATATTCCTGCTCTGATCCAGTATCTGCCTTACAATCTTGTCTTCGTTTTGCTTTTCCTGATCATGAATTCTCTTTAGTACTTGGAGCCATTCCTTATACTTCTTCTGAAGAATTTCTTTAAGCCTTTCAGTAGAGGTTATATTTTCTCCTTTGTATTTGATAGGATTCTCAGGAGAGACTATATTCTCAGGGATCCTCATCAGAATCTGTTTTATCTTTTCTGTCTGTGACTCTTGTTCTTTTATCTGCTTTCCTTCTTCTGTAAGAAACAGAATATTTACTCGCTCCATATTGAAGCTAGATTCTACAGCTTTCTGGTATTCTTTCAGGAATTCCTCGAAATCTTTCCTTACTGCTTCAACATCTCCTGTATTGATGTCGTTATCAAGATCCTTTTTTTCTTTTTCAAGCTTTTCCATTACCTGAGTCTGCTCTTTTATGGCTCTGAATATCTTTCTTGCCCTGCGTCTTTTTGTCTGCAGTACATTTGACAATTGTGCTTTCATTAATTCAAACATATTTTCACCTCAAATCTGGACCTCTTTTTGAATGTAATCTTTTGCTCTGGTATGATTGCTCTCTATAAAAGCCTTGTGCAAGGCTGGTAATGCTCTTGTAAGTTCTTCAAGTTTTGATTCTCGCTGGGACTCAAGTTGCTCTATCTCACCGATTAACCTTAGAACCTCTCGGTCTAGGCGGAGAAGATCTTCTACTTCTTTTTGAAGATCGCCTGTTTTCTTTTCCAGATTCCTGTCTTTTTTTACGAAATGATTATAGAGTTCTATAAGTCCTTCAAGCAATCTGAACTCCTCTTCTTTTAGCTCATTGTATTTTGCGTTTATGGATTTGATCAGTTGCTTGCATTCCTTAATGAGATTCTCATGATAATCTTTGATTGATATTTCTTTTTCCTGGGCAGCAATATCAACTCCCATGGTATCAACTATCTTATCCATATGTAACCTTGAAAGTTCTTTAAGTTCTTTTTCATTTATCTTGATATATTCTTTCTCCCTTTTTTCTATCTCTTTGAATAACTTGCGCATATACTGTTCATTCTGTTTTATGAACTGTTCTAAAGAGTTTTGGATCTGATCCAGGACTTTTTGCTTGTTAAAGATTCCAGGTGTATTTTGAGCATCTGATAAACCTTTTCTGAGACTGACAAGGAACTGGCCTAAGTATTTTTGTTCCTGTATTTCTTTTACAAAATTTTCATCAATGTAGCTTTCTTCTTCCAATGCCTTCTCTTGTTCTTTTATTATCGGCTCAGAATTCTGCATCGTATCTTCTAATCTCTTAACACGGTCCCTTCCAAAAATTATCTGTTTATAAGGAGTCTGCAGGAAGAGTCCATTATGAGAATCCGAATCCATATGCCAATTCTCATCAAGATATCTGGCGGTACTATGATCCTCTATCTTATAACTTACCCTTCCATCAGATTCAATCATGAAGATTATGTCATTTACATGGCATAGAAAATAATCACTTCTCATCCCTTTTTGTATCCTTGATTCAGGGCCTATTGCATAACCTTTACCTTTCATATCTATCACAAGATAAACCCTGTTAATAGGAATCGGTTTTTGAGGTACTTTACTGCCATTAAATAAGGCCTCGGGAAGTAGTAACTGATCTGTATTGTCTATCTGATTTCCAAGATATAACTGTTCATTACCCTGGAATTTTATTGCCTTTGGCTTATCATGGTCTGTTCTTCCCTCGTAGAATATTATCTTATAAGGGATCATTTGTGGTCTTGGGTTAGGAAACGTTATAGTTTTTTCAGTAGGTCCAGGACCAGTGACATAGGGAATCTGTGAAGGATCTTCGATTGTTTGTGCTGGATTAGCTGGTAATTGTGCCGTTTGTCCTGGGTTCTCAGGGGATTTTTCAGGGGTGGGATCTGGATTAGGTTGCTCGGGATTAGGCTCTGTAGATTGTTCTGGGGGGTCTATACGGAATCCTTTCTGGTCGTATGAAATATTATTAATAACCATAGTTATAAATCCCTGTCTAACCGTATTAGGAATTTTTGCATAAAATTTACCAGAATGTTGTGTTAACTTTTCTACCTGATTATCATAGCCTACTAATAATTCATATTTGCTAAGGTCTACAGGTGAATCAATCCCAAAATAATATTTATCATCACTTGCTCTTTCTATTTTCGAGTTTTCAAAAAGCTTACCATTAACTTTTGTTATATTAAAATAAGGTCTCTCAATAGTTACATTAAATGATCCAGATAAAGGTAGTTCTGTCCCATCAGGATAATACAATTTGACATCAATTTGTTTTATTCCTGCTGTTAATTTCTCAGAGGGGATTTGTAGATCAATAGTCTGATCTATTTGAGGTTTTTGAATTTGTTTAAGAGCGGTGTTGTTTGCAAGGAAAGATATAGTGAGTTTATTACTACTGTCTATCCGCTCGTTTAGCCATGCAATTGTATCATTGGAGATCTGCAATCTAACATCTATATCCTCTCCTATATAAGTTTGTTCGTTTGTCTGGGTTATATTAATAAATGGTCGAATGATGTTTATTTCCTTTGATTCAACAGGAACAATATTTCCTTGATTATCTTTTGGAATAAAACCAATTTCCAGAGAAGATAAATTTATATCATTTCCAATATTCAAATCGGGGAGGTTAAATTGTATTTTATTATCTTCTAAAAGAAGTGGCCCAAGTATGCTTGAATCGTTTCCCCTAACTTGAAATCTTAATTTAGTTCCTTCAACAAAAAATCTTAATGAACATTCCTGGATGGGTTCTCTTGTATCAAAACCAATCCTTATTAACTCGTTAATTGCATAATATTCATATGCTTTCACATTGATTTTTTCTGGTTTATATAGGTCATCTAGTTTTCTTTCAACAGGTTCCCTAATCCATCTTAATTGGCCAGTGTTGCTTATATTATCATTTTTATTATATGATGCAGCAGCTAAGAGGAATGTTTTAGAACCAGTCCTAGTTATCCACCATCTGCGTAATTTTGTTGTATCAAGAGGTATGGGTTTACCCTTTAGCCCATCCTCGTAACCGATTACATATGTGCTAGCTTCGCTAAGATTAACTTCTCCATTTTTATATCTATCAAAAGTAATTCTTTCATCTCCTTCATCTTCTGGAAACATGAAAATCAGAGTTTTACAGTTTTGCTTGTCAGAATCGGTTGCCATATCAAAAAAACCTTTTGAATCAATTTTCCCAGTTGTTGGGCGATTTTCAGGGGTTTCTTGTTCTTGAGAAGGATTATTGAATGTATCTTTTCGTTCCTTAGCTTTATTTTTATCTTGAGTCTTTACTTCATTCAAAGTAATTAAGATAGATTGGGCATTATTGTTTTGCTGTGCATTGGAACTAGCCTGGCCAGTACCATTTCCGTTATCTTGGTTTTCATTACTCATATTTTACCTTTGCAAGAGGAGTTCTTGGTTTCTCTAATTCTATATCTCTAGGTGTTGGGGAATTTGGAGTAAGAGGAATTTTTCTTTCTGTATGGTTGTTATGGGCATAATGGGATTTGCTTCTTCCACCACTTTGACTTCGGAAGTATTCTCCAAAATCAAAATCAAGATATCCAGGTTTTGTGACCTTAAAATCATAATAGCCTGCAGGCAGAGCCATGAATTTATTTTCATTGTTTGGGTTAAATACACTACCTGTAAATTTATCTTTCAAGGATACACTGAAATCATTCAAATTTTCTCTTGAGACTGCATCAAAACACTCAATAGTCAAATCAAAATGTCCTTTGGATTTAAGATTTATTGGAGCAGTTTTTCCTGACCTTGCCAAAACAGGTTCGCTTGTGCCTTCAAAACATTCATCCAGATCTTTTGCTTTAATCTTTACTAGATGGCCCAGGGTTAAAGGAACATTATAATATCCATCCTTGTTCTCAACTTCTTTAGCCTCTTCAGGTTCTTTAGTACTGTAGATCTTAAAATTTAAAGGAAACCGAAAATAGCCATTATTGGCCTGCACTTTTATTGTACCTCTCTTTCCAGAGGGTTGCATATCAAGAGAACCAAAATCGAAAGGGTCTTGATTTTCATCGAATATAAGGTTGGGAATCTTTTTGGTATTATATACTCCTTCCGGGTCAGATATCTCAAGGGTGAACTCATGATGCGTGGGAACATCTGATATCACGAACTTATCTTTCATCTTGCCAAAAAAAGTTTCTCCACTTCTTAATGCAACATCCAATCCTTCAAGAGGATATTCGTCTTCTCCGACCATGAAAACTGCCTTTCCTGTAACAGTGATTCTTTTTACCTGCAAGGCTGTAACAGACCACTTGCTTTTATTTCCATTCTGGTTTATTGCCCTTATAAGATACCTGTACTCTTCATCAGACTTAAGATTTGAATCTGTTGCAGAAGTCCCTGTGATTCTTCCAAACTTTTTATCAGTAGACCAGAATCTTCCTCTTTTCTGCCTTTTCAATTCATAATGGGCAATGTCATTCTCAGGGCTTGGGCTCCAAGTGATACTAACAGTCCCTCTGGGTTGCATCTTTGCCTGGAAATCGGCAACTGGCTGAGGTGCTGATCCCCACCAGTTCTTTAGTGGATCCCAAAGTTTTTTTGCTAAATTTCCTCCTTCTTTTGCAGCCTCTGTTCCAGTTTTACCGAAGGCTTTGAGGATGATTCCTACGATACCAAAGAAAATGAAGGCTGAGCCTAGGGTTATCATTGTCTTTCCATAGAATGCATCAGGACCTACCAAAACACCATAGGTCATGAAAGCTAAACCCATTAGAAAAAGAATCGGTCCCCATTTAGGTTCTTCCTGTTGCTTTATATTGTAATATCCTATGGCAAATACAAGGAAGGAGAAAGCTATTGCACCGAACCACCCTGCAAGGGACAAGACACGCTCTACGAATTCAGCGGCATTGTATCCTGCCCAAAAAGCAAGGCCCATTGAGGACATGAGAGCAAGGGATCCTGCAATGATCCTTCCCTGCCTGTTGGGACGACCGTCTGAACCGGAAAATATACTTACCTTATTGAGTCCTGCAGAAAAGATTCCATAAAGGACCATATATAGGAGGATGAAAGTGATTCCAAAACGAAAGCCTGAACTGTCCAGAAGATTTTGCATGGTCTCACCTATGTCACCCAGGACATCTGAAAGGTCACCTGTAGGAAAAGCTAATACACCTGGAACTAGGAAAATAAACAAGAGTAAAACAGGTAACTTACTTTTCATTTTTTATTCGTTCAAGCTCCTCCTTATGTTTTTGAATGAAGTCCTTCATGTAATTTTCGATATGCTTAGAGCGGACAAGGCCTAACTCCTCGCAAAGCATTGAAAAATCATTGTAGATGGATTCATCTATAAGAAAATTATACCTTCCTTTCTTGACAGTATTCTTGGACATGGTATGGTAGACTCTTTATAATAATGTATATATAAATCTTTCTGTGTTATAAATAGCTATTTATTAATTATTAAGAAAGATTATTAATTTTTTATAAGTATTGGTATTTATTTTTACTTATTTTTCTATTTTTAAAAGTATTAATGTGTATTTATATATATTTAGAGGGATACATACATACGAGAAATATTTAAATAGCCTGAGTTCCTAAGAAAAGTTATGCAAACTTCCAAAACCTTTGATCTTGCAAGGATAGCAAGCAAACCATGCATAAGAGATATTGATGGAAAACAAGAAGTCATGGTATTGGATTCAAAGAATACTCTCCACTTGCTAAGTCCTGAGGGACAATGTTCAATTGAATATGGAAGGGCAGGAATCAGACACGAAGATTTTTTTGATACAAAAATAATGCCATACAATCCTCCTTCAATAACCACTGGTGAAGAAACAATCTTTGGATTGGATGATGGAAGGATATTCAATATAGACAGATATGGTAGGACTATCTGGCAGTACAGCACAGAAGGGCCTTTAACTACCCCAATCCGGCACAATGGGCATGTGTTCATAGGTACCAGAAAAGGTGTATTGGCATTAAAGGAAGGGAGACAGCAATGGTTAAGGGAGACAGGCCAGGTATTGAGCCTTACTCTGATGGAACTAAACAACAAGATGGTTCTTGTTGCTGGAGGAGAAGATAATAATGCCTATTGCATGGATCTTGGAGGCGGCCTTTGCTGGAGCTATAAGACAAAAGGAATGATTGTTGCAGACCCGGAGAAATACAAGAATGTCTTAAAGATAGGATCATTTGATGGATATTCATACACTCTGTCAGGGAAAGGAGAACTCATAGAAAAGAGATACCTTGGATCAATAATATCACAATCAGTTGCAGGCAAATCATTGATAACATCAACCCTGAACCAGACATTCGTGAACGAGAGACCTTTACCATACCATTCAATGGCAAAGCCTGAGATAAGTGGAGATTCTTTGATATTCAAAGGACCATGGTCCTTGCAAATAGCATCAATAAATGCGCCTGAGCGTAAATACAAGAAATACCTATTGGATCATAACCCTCTATTCACACCAAAAATTCTAAAAGGAAAATATGAATCATTCATAGTAACTGCAGAAGAAAAAAGGATCAATCTAATAGGGATCAAGAGTACAAGGTGAGCCATATAACTCTATCGCTTTTCTCATGGGAATCCACTCTGGCTCAGGAGCATATATTGGTTGTTCAATCTCTTGTGAAGGTTTTTCTCTTGAGAAAATTCTCTTGCTTTTGTCCTTGATACGGCTCATGAGGCCAGGCTTGTAAGCTTTCACCTGTGATTCAAGGGAATCGATACGTTCTTTTTTCTTATTGAGGTCTCTTGAAAACTTTTCATTCTCTCTTTTGATGCTTTGGTAATCTCTACTTACCTTAGCAAGTTCTCTTCTTGTTGATTCAAACCGAGATTCAAGGTTTCTATAATTCACTTTCAGGGTTTCATGCATATCTTTCTCAGTCTTAAGCTGTTCATCAAGCTGGGAGTTTATTGACTTCAATTCTTCTGCCCAGTCTTTGTATTGCTTTAACTTGGTAGCATGATGAACCTGATCGCCAGGGAGATTCTCGATTATGGGATACAATTCATCCAGCTTTTGCTGTTGTGTTTGTGATAACCTCTCAAGTTCCATATAAGAAGCATTTTGCTGCTCATAAGCTTCCTGCAGGTCTCTAAAAGCTGCTTGCTGCTGTTCTATTCTCCTGCCAATATCTTCAGGGACCGTGTCTTTTGCTTTCTTAAGCATTGCGGCAAGCTTCTTATTTTGTGATTTCAAAGTCTTATATTCTGCTTTTTGAGCTTTTAATTCAGACTCAAGGGTTGATATGTAACCAGGAATGTCCTTGGGTTTCTTACCTGTCCTTTCGAGTTCCCGGAAGGTGGATTCAAAATCTGCAATCCTTTCTGTAAGATCCTGGTAGTCTGTTTCCTTTTCTCTTAACTGTTTCTGGATATCTTGGTACTGATTCCTCCAGGAATCTTTCTGATGAACCACTTCCTTAAGGTAGGCTGCTGTCTGTTCAAACCTTCCCTGAAGCTCCTGAAGGTCGGTCTCATAGAGCCTTACCCTCTGTTCAAGCAAGGAATTATCTGATTCCAATTTTTTAATGGCCTTTTCAAGAGCCCCTTTTTCTGACGCTAATTTGTGATTATCACTGTAGGCACTTATGATTTCCTGCTCAAGACCCCACACCCATGGAGGATAATATTCCAGATTATTGAATACCTCACTACTGTGCTTGACAATCTGTTCCAGGATATTGACCTGTTCTTTGAGATTCTCCATCCTAGGCCAGAACTTTTCAGAGGAACTTTCTTCAAGAATAGTATCAATCCGGCTGGAAGGACTCAACTCCTCTCTTTCCAAGAGTTCACAATCATCATATAATCTATTATCAGCTTTTTTTGCGTTGTAAATCTTGGTTTTTATACCATTAAAGAACTGGGTGTATTTTTCAAAAGCTTTGAAGATAGTCCAACTATATTCATGCCTTTCAACATCTTCAGGCCTTATTTTTTTACGCCCTTCCTGTATTAAGGCTAGACTATCCATGGAAGCAGGAAAAGAGAGAGGGTTTATAAATTTTACCCCTCCCTGGTGATAAATTCTCCGGAAAACTATTAAATAGGAGAAGCCTTTCCAAAAAGATATGAAGCCATCCAATTATTATGAGGGCATATTGCAACTTAGGGATGTAAGCCAGGAATTGCTTGATTACTGCGAGAATAATATCCCTGAAGAGCTGGTTGCTTATGTGAAGAAGGCAAAGAATGGGTATGACTTCTATATGCAGTCAAACAAATTCTTAAGCAGTTTTGCAAAAACTCTTCAAAAGGAATTTGCAGGAGAGATGAAGAAGACCGCAACACTCCATACAAGAGATACAAAGAATAACAAGGACCTTTATCGACTGACTGTGCTTTTCAGGGAGTATGATATAAGGAAAGGGGAGGAGATAGAGGTTAAAGGTACAGTTTATGAGGTCCTGGGAATCCATAAGAAACTTTACCTAAAGGATACTAATACAAAAAAGAAGGTGCATATGTCTTTTGATGATTACCGCAAGCAAAAAGGTCACCTGGTCCGGCGATAATCGTCTACAATCTGTCCTATAAGGTCCTGTCGAGTCAAAGCTTTCCTGAAGCGTTTGGTATCAATAAGCAGAAAAAAATGATGATCATTGAGAAATTCAATCTCACTTTCTGGTATGAATATTGCGTTCAGGGATGGTCTTTTGGATGTAATCACTGTAAGATCGAGAGAATCAAGGGTCTTTTTAGTTGTCTTGCTGATTATCTTTGGATCTTTCACAAACAAGACATCACCTTTTGAGATCTGGAGAAATGATTTTTCCTTGAGTTCTTTCGAACTAAGATCTTCAAAAACCTTTACAAGGGTATTATGCTGGGACTTGATAAGTATATCAACCAAAGTACCATTAGCAGATTTTAGGGATTGGTTTTCTTTTCTCAGGTTGGTTTTTGATTTCTTGAGATTGTGGATTGTCTTCTCTTTCTTGCGTATCTCTTCTGCCTTATCTTTTCTGATCATACTCTTGTTTGTCTTTTCAAGAATTGAGATCTTATCATGCAATTTTTCAAGTCTTGACTTGAGGGATTGGTTCTCAAGCCCAAGGTCTTTTATCCTTCCATAGAGGGTGTTGATAGCAGGTTCACGTTTCTGAGGCTGGAGGGCCTTAAGGACGATCTTTTTTCCGGCTTGTCAGGGGAACTCACAATGTCTGTAGCCTGGCGGATGCTGAAATCATGCTTTACAACCAAAGTGATTATCTCGGGGTCCTCTGTATGCTTGAGAATCTTTGTCAATTGGCTCTGTATCTTGCTGTAAGCATAATAGGCTGAGGCAAGGGCATCACGCTCGTGATCGTTTTTGCAGTTACCTGCTAGCTCGCGTTTTTCACTCACAAGAATGTCATGAACAGGAGGCTTGATTCGGGCACCGGTCTTAGCTGCAAACCTGCTGACAAAATCAGGAATATCCTTCTTGTCACATCCTACCACAAGAGGTATCCCGAACTCAATCACCCGGGAGAGAAGATTATCAAAACCCATCTTACGGCCGGATTCCAGCAGAAGAACTTCCTTATGGATTGAGAGAACAGCGACAGCAGTAGTTGTTCCGGGATCAATTCCAACAATTATAGGTCGTTTCATCTAATACTTGTCTAAAAATAAAAATTTAAATTTATGCAAAATTTTTGGAGACACTTTCAATCAAGGTCAGACATGCGAATGTCTGTTTTGAGTTCCATGATCTCGAAGTTTATATCCTGGCTCTTAACGCCATCCATTGAATCATAGCTTGCCTCAGCCTTGTTTATGAGATCAAATGCTTCTTTGAAATTTCCGTCGTTGATTAATTCACGGGCCTTGTACAGGAGCAGGCGGATATTCTCCTCATCAGGGCGTTCTTCCTGCTCTTGTTCTATAGGATCGGGCTCATTCTCCTTGATATAACGGAAAATCCCTTCATCCTTGAGTTTCTCAAAAGCTTTCTTGCTGTTTGTGAGTTGTTTTTCCTTGAGCTTTATTGCTTCCTCTTTTGTCTGTATCTGCTTGTATTTCTTTTCCAACTGCTTTTCTTTATTCTCTATATCACATTCAAGGTCTTTTAAAAGGACATATTTGGAAACTGCCTCATCATTTATTGAACGCATCTTCTTTAGGATCTGGTTATGCTTCTCCTTAAGACGAGGGTTGTCAACCTTAAGCTTATGCAACTCATCTATCATCGATTTAAGTTGTTTCTCTTCCTCTGTTGCTTTCTTTCTCTGTTGGACAAGGCCGTCATAATCCTGGTTGATCTGCTCTTCTACCTTTCTTAAGTCATTCTCTGTGTGCTCAAGAACCTTTATCCTTGAAAGGATGGCTTCTTCCTGCTTCTTTAGTTCATCCCTTTTGTTTTCTATCTTTGAATAGGTTGCATGGATGGCCTCTTCAAGTTCTTTCATCTGCTCAAAAAGCTGGAATGTCTTTTCTACCTTATCATCAAATGCCTTAAGATCATATTTTTTCATGAACTTTTTGAATTCTTTCACATTCTCATCAATCTTCTGGAAATTAAGATCGCGGTTTTCCTTGAACTCATTGACACGTTCAGAAAAATCGTGACTTTCTTTTTCCAATGCTTCTTTTAATGACTTGAGATCTGTTCTTGCATTCTCGATTTCCTGAAGCTGTTTTGTGATTGACTTTTCTTTTGAAGAAATCTTTTTGAGCTTGTCTGAAACCAGCTTGTTCTTATCCTTTGCAAGCTTTGTTATGGATTCCTTATCCTTCTTGACTTTCTCTGAAAGCTTTTTTTGTTTCTCGCGCAAAAACTTTTCCTTTCGTGTCAAGAGGGTAGAATTTGCTTTTCTTTCCTTCTCGATCTTGTCAAGTATCTTCTTGTATTCACGGATCTTCTGGTCAACTTCTTTTTTTGTCTTGCGCTTGTATTCTGTGATGTAGCGCTTCTCTTTTTGGAGTAGCTTTTTCTTCTCTAAGAAATAGTCATCTACCTTTTTTAGTTGGGCACTCATTTTCAGACTCCACTCCTTTTTGGCCTTAAATAATGCATTTTGACGTTGAATATCCTGCTCAAGCTCGTTGACCTTGTCCTGCAGCGAGATCTTGAGCGTTATAAGGGCATCCTTACGCTTTTCGAATTCATTGAGGCCCACATAATAGATATTATGCAAGTTTGCCTCTTTTTTCTCCAGTGCATGCTCTTTTTCTGCTATATCATTAATTCTCTGTCTTAGTCCTTTATAAAGATTTTCAATTTTTTCCTTCTTTTGCCTGAATTTTTGTTCCTGGAATTGAAGTTCTTTCTCTCTTCGTGTTATTATTTTCTGATTATATTCCTTTTCATCTATTACCTGCTTGAGGACAGCATTATGGTTCTTTATGATGTTTTTTAATTCAAGAACCTTTTCCTGCTGAGTTGTGCGTATTATGCGTGACCGATTGTCAAGCAGTCCCTGCTTTCTGGTGAATAGCTGTTCCAGACGCTCAAACTGTTTTGATACATCTCTCTCCCATTCCTTGTTTTGATGATAAAGCTTGCTGCGTTTCTTTACTTCTTCTTTGAGATTGATGATCTCATTCTCAACCGATACTTTCAAGGCAAGCAGAGCATCTTTCCTTTTGGTGAGCTTTTCCTTGTTTTCATAGAATTCCTTTGAAAGTTTATCCTCACGCTTGTTAAGAAAATCATTTTTTGATCTTATCTCTTTCTCACGCTGGACAAGATCCTGGGCTATCGACTTTAGTTCTGTATCCTTATCAGAAAGTTGCTTGTGATAGTTCTCAAGGCGGGTCTGCTGGCGAAGAAGCTCCTGCTTGTTTCTTGCAAGGTCATGCTTTTCTTTTTCAAGCTTCTCACGCAAGGCCTTGTTGTCATCCTCGGTTTTCTCCTGTTCCTGCTTTATTGTTGTCACTCGCTCATCCCATACCTGGATAAGATTGTTGAGTTCTGCTTGTTTCTTTTGGAGTTCCTGGTTTGTTTTTGTGCTGTGACGTTCAATTTCTCCCTCATGCTTCAGTAGGGAGGTTTCGCGACGCATGATTTCCTCTTCTTTCTCATGAAGTTGTTTTTCCTGCTTTTCAATATTATTAAGGCGATACTTTATATCGTCCTCTTTCACCTGCAAGGCTGATTCTCTTGAACTTACGTCAGCATCCCGTCTCTGGACCTCCATCTCGCGGTCATGAAGGGATGAAAGCTCTTTTTTCTGGTTCTCAATATCCTTAACTATGCTTTCATTACGCTGTATTTCACCAGCTATATTCTCCTGCTTATCTTTCAACTGCTTCTCGAGATTACGAAGATGGTCCTCTTTTTGCTGCATATCTGTCTGGATACGCTTCTCCTTGATAGAAAGTTTATTCTCACGCCTTGTTATCTCATCCCTGATTTCTTGTATCTCATCACGGACTCTTCTGGCTTCCCGCAGTTTCTGCTCAGAATCAGCTTCTTTTTGTTCCAGTTCTTTTCTTTGCCCCTCAAGCTCTCGGGATCTGCTATCAAGCTTATGCTTATCATGCTCCATGTATGAGAGATGAGATTCGAAACTCTCCTTGAGCCTTACAATCTCCTGTTCCCTATCAAGAATATCCTGTTCTTTTTGCTTTACTTCCTTCCACTTGTTCTCGATCTGCTTTTGCTGCTCTGATTCACGTTCCTGCATCTCCCTTCTTCGACGAGTCATCTCTGCTTCAAGGGCCTGCTGCTTCTCAGATATTTCCTTCTCATTAGAATTGAGTTCTTTTTGATTATCCTTAATGGATGCTTCGAGCCTTCTAAGCTCACATACCTTATCATTTATATCTTTTTGTTCGTGTTCAACAGACTTGACAAAATCAAAAAGCCTTTCCTGTTCGGCTTTCTTTGTTGAGAACTTCTCATCCATAGAACGGACATATGATTCAAATTCTTCTTTAAGATTGAATAACTCACGACGGGCCTTGGTCAGCTCTGATGATTTCTGGGCTAGTTGTTCTTCGTAATGCTTCTTTATCTCCTTATCAGAATCTTTCAATCTAGACAAATCCAGGCAATGTTCCCTGCTTATTGTTTTACCCCCTTTTGGCGGTTGAATGACAACCATTACGCTACCCCTAATGGATTACCTTTTTTCCTATTTATATATGTTTGTTATTCTTGCTGAGTGATAATCAGAAATTGAGACACTTTCGCTTTTTCTTCTCCTGCTTACCACCTAGCCCATTTACAAGTTTAGACATCTTCTCTTCATAGACCTTTCGTTTGGCTTCACTATGGAGTTTTTCTGCATATTTGCCCAGTTTTTTCAGGGATTTTTTTGTTCCAACAACCTCATTGTCATTCTCTTTGAGCATCTTCTTGATCTGGGATCTCCTTTGAGGGATTCATATTTCTCCAGTTGCTTGAGATCTACTTTCATGCCCTTGAGCTCATCGTTTATGTCACTCTTTATCTCATCAAACTGTTTCTTGAGGGTATTGAGTTCTTCTCCGTCCTGGTCGAGACCTGCCACAGCAACCTCTGCCTTACGAACAACCCCCTTTCTTTTTTGGTTTATATCTTCTACTTTCTTTCCAAGGGAATTCTCTTCCATATCTTTAAGGACAAGAAAAGTCTTTGTTAGCTTGAATTCCTTTTTTACGTACCCTTCATCCTCCAAAAAAGAGGTCCATTCTTCTATAAGGGTAGGGGATACACCCAAAAGTTTTGCTGCTTCAGAAGTGGAAATCTTCTTATGCTTTTTTAACAGATCTAGTAATCTATCAACACCTGTCTACAATCATATCTGCCATATTATATCAATTTGTTTGCTTGACTTAAAAAGATTTTTATTTCCAGGAGTTTTTCGAATAATATTAGTCTAGGCCTCTAGCCTATAGAAAGTGAAGAGA
>CAYYOI010000027.1:0-20836 GCA_964473285.1 uncultured Methanosarcinales archaeon
TGTTGGTTTTTTCTATTAATTCAGGAGTAGTTAAAACTCATCGGAGATACTGGAGGAGATTCGCTTGTCGCTATTCTTAAGTGCTCGAAAAGTATTAAAAATAAGAGGTTGCACAAATATAACAGAGGTGCAGTATGGGATTTATGAACAAACTATTAGGAAAAAAAGAGGAGCAACCTCAAGATACAGGAATGGAAATACCCCCGCCTCCAAATCTAGATCAAAATCAACAGGATCAAACTGGACAGGAAAATTTTGGAGGAATACCTCCAGGAAATCAACAAGGGGGAACACTGGGCCAGCAATATCCACAGGACTTCGGAAACTTCTCTGGTACACAGGGCCAGCAGCCAGATATACCCTCCCCTCAGGAAACCTTTGGAGACCAGACAACCAACCAAAATCAACAAGCATTTGAAAGTCCTCAACAACAAGGTGAAATACAACAACAGGATCAGCAATTTGAAACACCACAACAAGAAGGACAGGATTTCGCATTTAATTCTGAACAAGAGACACAAGAATTTGATTCCTACCAGCAATCTGAACAAGAACCTAAACAATCTCAGTTTACAAGCAAGCAGAAGGTTGGAGAAAAAGAATTCAAGAAGAGAAGGGAAGAGATCAGATTATCAGAAGAACCTCTTTTCACAAAGATTGAAGATTACAAAGCAATTCTGGAAGCATCCGACCACATGAAATCATCATTGAAAGATTGTGACGAGATACTCAAGCGCCTCAATGAGATAAAGGTTGAAGAGGACAAAGAGTATGAGAAATGGAAAAAGATGCTTCTGGACACATACCGGAAGATCCATTACATTGACAGGACCTTCTTTGAACAAAAGCAGTAGGTGATACTAAAATGACTCAAAAAGATGCACCAGTTTTCGTTAGGATTGATGAATACAAAGATGTATTGGATGTTATCGAACTGGTAAAAACAAAAATCAAAGAATCAAAAACAACGCTTGCTCGCATCAACGAACTCAAAAATACTGAAGATGCCGAGATTGAGACATGGACAAACGAACTGGATGAAGTTGAGCGAAAGATAGAGTTCATCGATCGCACACTGTTCGAACCAGAAGCATTTTAGAGTGGTGATTATGGCCCCGGAAGATAGGAGTAAAAACGAAAAGCACATCTACTACATAGGGATTGAAGACCCAAAAGATTTGCAGAAAGAAGTTCTTAGTGTAGCAAAAGGTACGATCGTGACTCTCAAGAATTACGAGAAGTTAAAGCATGGAAGAAAAGAAAAAGTTGAACTTTTCAGCAAACTCAAGCAGGATGTGCAACAGATTAACCATCTTCTAGGTAAACTTAACACCTTAATGCCGGAAACCAAATTAAGGCACTTACCACATAAAGAGAAAAAAGAAGAGAAAAAGCCAGAGCCTAAGAAAGAGACAAAGCCTAAAGAGAAGAAGAAAGCGAAAAAACCAGTCCAGTCAGAACTTGAGAAACTGGAAAACGAACTTCAGATGATTGAAAGCAAGCTTTCTGGCATTTAGACGAAAAATATTTAAACTCTTTTTATTAAATTCTTCTTATGAAAAAAATACTATTGCTAACTCTTCTTCTTACCGTTTTTCTCAGTGCATGCACACTTGACCGCTCAGAAGATACAGATGAGAATTATAGGTCCGGATCCCAGGGACTTTACATGCAATTTATGCCTAATATGCCCCCTTCTCAGATCTATGATGATGAAGAATTCAGTACAATGATTGAGATCCATAACAAAGGTGCCCATGACCTTGAAACAGGCTCCAACAGCCAGGTCTATCTTAGCGGGTTCGACAAGAATATCATAACAGGAGTCAATGAAGGAAAAGGGCTGATGGATCTAGAGGGAAAATCAATGTACAACAATCAAGGCGAATTCGCCACTGTAGAATTTGACGGTTCCATACAAAGTCTCGATGCAAGAAACATAGACAAGTATGATTTTAACCTGGTTGCAACAGGATGCTATAGTTACAAGACAATAGCTGAACCAACCGTATGTATAGATCCTGACCCTTATTCCACAACTGCAAAGAATAAGGCCTGCAACGCAAAAGTCAATCCCTCAGTAGGTTCTCAAGGGGCACCTATTGCAGTAAGCTCAATCGAGATGGAACCCCTGAAAGGCAGGACAAAATTCAAGATTCATGTTGACAATGTAGGTGGCGGAACTGTCTTCAGGCAAGGCTATTCGCATCTTACAAGCTGCAGCCCGTATAGTCCTGATGGTCTTCAATACAAGGACATAAATTATGTCACAGTAACCGCAGTAGAGACTGCAAACTCTGATATAAGAGGGACATGCAGGCCGCTTGACAATGGAGAACTAAAACTTATAGACGGCCACGGCTACTTTGTCTGTGAAATCACAGGCCTTGCAGGTCCTGCCTATACAACCCCTTTAAGGATTGAGCTGGAATATGGCTATCGTCAGGAAATATCCAGACCTGTCACCATAATTGCCACTCCCTAAGCAAAAACTTTATATAAGGTTTATTCCAATAAAGAGATAGGAGGTTAAGATAATGAAACAGGTATTAATACTCTTATTTTTGATGATTGTGATTACAGGCTGTTCTGATGGCGATCAGGAAAGTGGTACAAAGACTGACCCTTTCATTGGAGGGGTCAAAGGCATAGATGTAAATTTTGCTGAAGGAAGCCCCCCTAAAGAAGTATATGACGGAGGAAGCAATCCATTTGAAGTCTCAGTCACACTGAAGAACAAAGGAGAATACACTGTAACAAGCGACAATGTATTGGTCACTCTCAGCGGTATCCTTCCTTCTGAGTTCGGAGTCAGCGAATCAGACCTCAAGAAACATCCTGAGGAAGACCTGCTAGCAACTGAAAAGAACGCCGAAGGAGGCACAATTGAAGGGCCACAGGTATACGTCACATTTGATAACCTTAATAGGCAGGAACAACTTGACGGAAACAAGGAATATCCTATCCGTGCTGATGTTTGCTATCTCTACCAGACAACAGCTGTAGCAGACATCTGTTTAAGAGAGAACAACCTTGACACGACAAAAGAAGGAGTATGCAATGTGAACGAACCAAAAGTGACCTATAATTCAGGAGCTCCTGTCCACATCACAGATTTTAAGGAATATCCAAGAGCAACAAACAAGGTAGGTTTCACATTCAAAGTAACCCACGTAGGCTCAGGAGAGATATTCAGAAAAGATAGTGAATGCTCAAAAGAACAGGAAGTGGATGAGAATAAGGTCTGGCTTGAACTAACAAGTGAATTTGAATCAGGCCTTAAGTGTAGCGGTCTTAGTGAAGGAGATGATACCAGTGGTTATGTCCGCCTCTACGACAGGTCACACCAGGTAAGCTGCACTCAGGAAGTAAGCACTCAAAGCGACTACCAGACACCTATCAGGATAAAGGCAATCTATGACTATGAAGAAGAACAGACTGCAAACGTCCTGGTAAAACACGCAGTATCATAAAGGGATTATTTTTCCTTTTCTTTTTCTTGTATCGTATAAAGCGCAACTAGCTCCATTCTTAGGTTTTGCCGGACTTCCCGGATTTATATGAAGACCTCCATTAACAGTTGCAATACTTGAGCGGTGAGTATGCCCAGAACACACCACATCAAATCCTCCATCAAGCAATTCTGACAATCGCGAATCATGCCCATGACAAGCGCCAATACGCACACCATCAATTGTCATATCAAGGTATGGCTCATGAAACGTTACAGGGCCTTCCAGATTAAAATCACAATTCCCATACACCCCCTGCACATTCAGATTCCTGCACATCTCAACAATTGCCGAGTTTGTCCAGTCTCCGCAATGTATGATCATATCACAATCAGAAAGAATCTCAAGCACTTTCCTGAATCTTTCCTCATTACTATGTGTATCAGATACGATTCCTATTAGCATATCTCAATAGAATCCATACTAATTAAAAAAGTTTATTCAAAAAATTACCACCCTAGAAATCAAAAAACTTTATATAGTCACAAGACCTACCAATATGTATGCCAAAGAGACAGTTTATCTCATTCAGGTTCTTTTGGTAGCTGTGCCGCTGGCACCCTCATTTTCTCAGGTGACATATATGAGACAAGAAAAAAGACTAAAGAAACGATGCGTTCGAGATAGTTGTCAAAATTCAATCCAGTCTCTCTACTTCTTTAGATACTTTCACTTTTGGCGGCAATAAACATTCTCAGTAATTAACAAAAAGGTGATAGTATGATAATCCAAATGAAACATAACACTACAGATGAAGATATGCAAAAAACAACTGCAAGATTGAATGAATTAGCAAAAGAAACAGATTCAAAGATACATTACCGTACAGTGTATGGTGAAAAGCTGCCTGTGATAGCAGTGAAAGGATCAGCAAGCGAGATAGCTCGTATTTCAAAAGAGCGTCTGGAACAACTGGAAGCTGTAGAGAAGATTATTCCTGTTGTTGACAGTTATAAGCTTGCGTCAAAAAAGTACAGGAAAGATACCCGTATAGTAAAGAATAATGGCCTAGAGATTGGCAACGGACGCCTCTACATAGCCGCAGGACCTTGTGCTGTGGAAACCGAAGAACAAATCATACAGGCTGCAAAAGACGCAAAAGAAGCTGGAGCAGACATGCTTCGGGCAGGCGCATACAAACCCCGTACAAGCCCTTATTCGTTCCAGGGACATAAGGAAAAAGGGCTACGCATGCTCAATCTTGCAAAACAAGAGACCGGCCTTCCAATAGTGACAGAGATAACTGACCAGAGAAATATAGATCTCTACTTGATTCATGGTGTTGACGTATTCCAGGTTGGCGCAAGAAACTGCCAGAACTACGATCTGCTGACTGCACTCTCAGACAAGCTTAAGGGAAGCGACAAGGCAATCCTCTACAAGAGAGGGCCGGCAACATCCCTGGAAGAATTTATCCAGGGCGCTGAATACCTTTTATCAGGGGACGTGCAAAACGTCATGCTTTGCCTGCGTGGAATTAAAGGGACTGACAACAAATACACCAGAAACAGCATCGACACAGGAGATGTCGCTGTTCTCTCAAGCCGATGCAACCTGCCAATAATCTATGATCCAAGCCATGCATCTGGAAAGAGAGATCTGGTATACAGCACCGCCCTTGGAGCCATAGGTCACGGAGCCCACGGCCTGATGATCGAAGCCCATCCAAACCCAGAAGACGCATTAAGTGACGGACCTCAAAGCCTTTACTCTAAAAGCGACACAAAAGAAGGCCTGGCAAGATTGGTTAATGACGCAAGAGAATTCTATGACATGAGAAGGCAGATCAGCGAGAGGTGATCAATAAAATTTTTTTCCTTTTTTCCAGACTTTTTCTTTTATACGCTGCACTCTCTCTTCAGAAGCGGACTCGATCATGCCAAATGCCGTAGAACGAATAGGCCGCACTCCACAAAAATTCAGATTTGCTTTCATCACCTTGTATCCTGGAGATCCCAACCACCAATAGTAAAACACTGGAGCTCCCATTGTAAATATAAGATGAGCAGATTTTCCCTTCAAAAGCTTCTTCCAGGTATACTTTCCTGTGTACTTGAATGCAAACTCAGGTAATATAGCCCGGTCAAAAAAACCCTTCAACAACGCAGGAAAACTTTCCCACCAGTTCGGATACACAAACACCAGGTGATCTGCCCATTTGATTGCCTTTTGCGCTTCAATAAGGTCTGGTTCCAGCTCCTGGATCTTTTTGTAACCCTTATGCAATATAGGATCAAAACGCAACTCTCCCAGGTACAGTTCCTTCACCCTTGCTCCACCTGACTTCGCACCTTTGACATATTGTCCCATTAAATTTTTGCATAAAGAATTCTTATCAGGATGTCCAAGTATCACAAGAATATTCATAATTACAAAAAAAGATTAAGGAGTTTATATTTTTTCTTGTAATGTATAACCATTCACTCTTCCTGTTCCGACGGGATCTGCGGGACCTTGACAACACCGGGCTCAACGAAGCCTCAAGGCTCTCCAGGAAAGTCACCTGCGCATTCATATTTGACCCCAGACAATGTGATCACCCCTACTTCAGCAACCATGCATTCCAGTTCATGCTGGAATCATTAGAGGGTCTCAAGATACCCCTGACAATCATACAAGGAAATCCCAAAGAAATAATAAAAAACCTGAAAGGGATTGATGCAGTCTTTGTCAACCGTGACTATACCCCCTTTGCAAACCTAAGGGACAAAGAGATCCAAACAATCTGTGAAAAGAGAAATATCTCCTTCCATTCCTATGCTGACTACCTTCTCCTGGAGCCTGAGATGGCACTCAAGAAAGACAATACACCATACACCAAATTCACCCCTTTCTATAGAAACGCATCTCAATTTCCCATTAAAAAACCTGACACCTACACTCCTAAAAACCTCAAAGCAGGCAAAGGAACACTGCCAACTATAAGACGAAAAGAACTACTAATCAAAGGAGGAAGAAAAAACGGCCTAAGACTGCTCAGAAACATACCCACTGAATATGAGAAAAACCGCAACATGCCTGCCAAAAAAACCAGCCTCCTCTCAGCTCATCACAAGTTCGGTACCATTTCTATAAGGGAAAGCTACTGGCAAAAGACACCTGAAACCTTCACCCAGGAACTATACTGGCGGGATTTCTTCACCCACATTGCCTATCATTTCCCATATGTATTCGGCAAGGAATTCCAGAAGAAGTTCCAGGATATCAAGTGGAAAAAAGACAAAAACTTATTCAGGCGCTGGTGCCAGGGAAAGACCGGTTTTCCCATAGTTGATGCAGGAATGCGTGAACTCAATGAAACAGGATACATGCATAATAGAGTGCGAATGATAACCGCATCATTCCTGGTAAAAGACCTTCATATCGATTGGCAATGGGGAGAGCAATACTTTGCAACAAAGCTCATTGACTATGACCCTTCAGTCAACAACGGCAACTGGCAATGGGCAGCTTCAACTGGCTGTGACGCACAACCATACTTTCGAATATTCAACCCCTGGCGCCAGCAGGAACGCTTTGATCCTGATTGCATCTACATAAAGCGCTTCATTCCGGAACTGGCAAACTTCACATCAAAAAAAATCCATCACAACAAGGACAACCCCATCAAAAGCTATCAGGATCCAATATTGGACCACAAGGAAGCCAAAAATACTACCCTTTCACTATTTAATTCTCTAAAGCAGGATTTATGATAAACCATTTTCAAAATAGTTGTTCAAGAAGGTTGTAACTCAATAGTGGTAAAAAAACAAAACCTTTAAATAGGGGTGCTCTTCCTCCCGTAAGGAAGATGATCAAAAAAACCATTGCATCTGCACTCCTCTTTGTAACCCTTACCCCTTATACTATTCAAAACAAGATTCCTGAGCCCAATATCGATAATATCAACCTTTCCAGGCATGCCTACGATTCACACCTCCAGATCCACCCCACCATCTTAGACTCATTAGATATCCCTGCAAAGGAAGAGACTGATATGGGAGACCTTACAGGTGTGAGGTTTGCAAATCTTTTCTCAGATTATACAGGTATCATCGGAAAAGTTCCTGCCAATGCAGATATCGATTTCACCCATCAACTGGATTCAATGTGGAAAAAGAAGCTAAAGGGCAATCCAGGACTAAAAAACTTTTACGAAAAAAGGATCTCTTCTTACGATCACAAGGAAGCAGAAAAGATGCCCTTCCAAGAATACCTGGATACAATTGACAAGGTCATAGAAGAAACCTATCATAATATTGACTGGGAAACTGTCCGCAAGCACAAGCCCATAAGGCACCTCCCTTCAGAAGAAGGCTTGAAAGCCATTCCTCTTGATACTGAAAGGACAGAGTTACTAAAAGAGATGGCTGGAGCCATATCATCAAAAGACATGCTCAGCTATGCTATGACTGAACTCATGCCATCCTATGATGGAGAAAAGAACAGGGCGGTTCTTGAGATGCTGGTAGAAGAGGCAGGCCCCGAGTTCATCAACAGGATTCCCTCCTTGGGTGATAATCTTCTTTCTTTTGGCCCCTACCAACTGACCTATCACGTAATAGGAGAAAGTGGCAGGTATGATGCCACCGGAGCATCAATCATATCAAAAGCGCTACCAGAAGAGATGCAGATCCCGAAAGATCTCATAGAGATCCAGGGAAATGACCATCACAAGGCAGCCTATCTGCTTGCCATAAATAACATTGCCGATGCGCTCAGAAAAGTGGATAGCAAGCACATAAAGATGCTTAATGACAACTGGAAAGGGAATATGGAAAATATCGCAAAATACATTGCAATAGCAAACCACTACCCAACATATGCCCATCGAACATTCAGGTTCTGGATCGAGAACAATGCAACTTATGATATAAACGTATCATGCTCAAAGAGATTGCTTCCCTATGTACGAAAGACCCATGAGAATCGCGAAGCATTACGCCCAAAAACCTATTATCAGGATTTTGCCAAGGTTCATGAAGGAGAAGATACTGTCTTCAGTTACGTTGTCCAGAAAGGTGACCATCCTGCTGAAATTATCCGCAAATTTGATTCTGTGGACCTGGCCACAGGAGATCATTACAAGGACCTGGAACCTGGCCTTTTTTCCCAGGAAACATACAAGAATCTTGTAAAAGAGCCTGAAAGCTACGCATACGTAGGCGACAATCTCAAGCCCGGCCAGGAGATATACCTGCGTGTGAACAACAAATTCTGAAGAAAGCCTATCCATCCAATGCTGACAGCTCTATTCTCATATTTCGAGGGACAACTAAAATATATCAGAAGTATATCCATCTGATATAGTAATAAATTAATCCCCCCCATAGAAAGAATTATAAATATATCAATTTGATATAGTCTAAATGGCAGAGCTCCTTCATATCCGTGTAGGAAAAGAGATGAAGAAACAGATGGAAGAGTTGATAGACTCAGGTCTGTTCAGCAACCAGGCTGAGATTGCCAGGGAAGGTATCCGTCAGATACTATTGCGATATAAATGAAAGTACATATATCAAACAATATGATTGCAGCCCTGGCAATCGCGCTTATGATATCATCCGTGCTGCTTAACTGGACTATCATAAGCCAGACCAGGGATATTCAGGTTACTGGTAAGGCTGTCTCAAGCGGTTCAGTATCCCTTTGCTATAATCATCCACCTCAATTGACCCACGATTGTCCAAACACCTTATACCAGGGAGAACCATACCAATGCGATCTCAATATCATAGACCCGGACTGCAAAGAGAGCTGCCTTGAGATCAACATATCTGGAAGCATTGATCTGACAGTAAAGAACCACTGCAAAAAAAGCGTCTCACTGGATAATATGAGTGTTTGGTGGGATACCTCTATTGACCTCCAGGAGATAATCATGAACAATACTCTTGCAACAGATCCTCAAAAAAACGAAGTGATAGAAGTAGGACAACCCTTCACCAACATGTCCCTTCTTTTTTCAGATGACATCAACAAGGCAAGAATCCATTTCAACATTGAAGGCACAGAAAGGATAATAGAGATAAATCAAAACAATACCCGGCAAGTACAAGGTTGTAACGGCAGTTTCAATGCATACTCATCCGAACCCCTTGATTCACATATAGAGATGGACAATCATGGATTTATCAACTTCACCGTTCCTTTGACAACAGACGACACCTATACAAGGCATAACCCTTACACAATCCAATGGTATGTATCTGACGAAAGCGGGTGCTCCAATCAATTAACCATAAAACCTGACCCGATCAACATATCCATAAGGAATCATCCACCATACATTACCTCTTTCTCTCCTTCAAAAAACCTAACCCTTAATGAGACAGATAACCAGACCTTCTTCATAAGGTACAGGGACTTTGAAAGAGAGAACAGCGACACCTCAGATGATACAGACCTCATCATATCCTGGTATGACGGATCCACTCTCCTTGCAAGAGACATAGATACAGAGTACACTAACCGCTCAAGCACCTTTGTATGGCAGACCGATCATTATTCCGCAGGAAACCACACCATAACAGCAAATGTCAGTGATGGTCATTACAGCGCATTACACCAATGGAACGTCCAGGTGTTAGACAGGAACAGGCCACCAAGATTCACAAGATCTCTTCCCAACCAGACATGGCAGAAAAACAGGATACGTGCAGCCTTCAGGCTTGATGATTACACAGAGGATCCTGACCAGGATGACAATCTTACATATTCAGTAGAATACGCCTCCCCCTTCCATGCAATTGACGTGACAATCGATGAAGAGAACACCCAGGCTCTCTTCTCCCAGCCCCGTGATTGGAGGGGGACAGAACAGGTACGCTTCCATATGAAAGACCGTGCAGGTGAGAACGACACCAGCAACTGGATTACACTTGAAGTAACAGAAGGTGAACAGACCCAAACAGAAGGCTCAGACGGAGACAGTTCAGGCGGTGGAGCTGGTGGAGGAGGAGGTGGCATGCCCCAGACAGGAGGCGGAGACTGCGAACCGGTATGGTTCTGTGGTGACTGGAGCGATTGCAACAGGTCAAATGTTTCCACCAGGATCTGTTACGACCTTGCAGAATGCGGGACTGACGAAGGAAAACCCTATGAATTCAGGCGATGTACATATATTCCCGAATGCCAGAATGGAAAACTTGACCAAGGTGAAACCGAGATTGATTGCGGAGGACCGTGCAAGCCCTGCTACTCCTGCTACGATCGCATCAAGAACCAAGGAGAAGAAGGAATAGATTGCGGAGGACCGTGCGAACCCTGTCCGACATGTGACGACGGAATACAAAACCAGGGAGAACAAGGTATAGATTGCGGAGGACCGTGCGAACCCTGCGAGACATGTGACGACGGAATACAAAACCAGGGAGAACAAGGTATAGATTGTGGAGGACCGTGCTCAAAATGTAGTGTCCTTGAAGAACCCGCAGCAGTCATTTCAGCCAATCTGAAGGAACATCTCATGCTCATAGGAACATCCACCTCATTAATCATACTTGCACTCATTGCAACAGTCATAATCTCCCACAAGAGAACAATAGTAAAAGAGATCCCGACTGAACAAAAAAAGCAGCCTACAATCGAGCATGTGTCAAAGACATTCAGGGAACACCTCCAGGAAACACTTGACACCAAAGAACAGCTTACCTATGAAGAGATGGAAGAAAAGATAAAGCATCTCCCCCCAGAAAAGCAAAGCCACGTAAAAAGGCTCTTAGAACAGCTCTCAGAGCTTGAGTACGCTGACAAGGAGATTGACCAGGAAAAGATAGATCATCTCCATCACGAACTGCAGCTTGCATTGACAACTAAAGACAAGGACAAGCTTCAACTCCAGATTGAACACATAGATGAGCTCATAAGAATCAACCACATTGAAGAAGCAAGAAAAGAATACCAGCAGCTAATGACTCTCTATGGACAATCCAGCCAGGAGAAGAAAAAGGAGTATTATAACAACATACAGGATATTTTCAGGAAGCTAAGATGAAAAGGATACTCATGCTAATAATCATTGCAACCCTCATCCATGCAGCTGAACCTCAGTTCACCAACGTGGAATGGGATGATTGGTACATAATTACCCAGGATCAGCCCACCCCTCCATATTTCATCCATGCTATGGATCCGGACGAGGATTATCCTATAGACTTTTTAGTGGCAAAAAGCGAGGAATTTGAAAGTGAAACATTCACTTCATTCAAATTAGAGAATTATAATGATACAAGCGCAATAATGAATTTCACTCCAACCAATGAAGATGTAGGGAACAAAAGTGGCCCAAAAAACTACACGATATATATTCTCGCAGAAGATTCAGGACCTTCAGAAGAAGTCAACACTATAAGAATCAATTTCAGGATTCAGAATGTAAACGATCCACCTGTACTAAAAGGCATAGATCCTCTTTCATCAATAACAATAGAAGAAGGAACAACCCAGGAATTTGGATACAATTACACACAATCCGACATTGACATCCCATGGGGAGATAGCCTTGAGACCTTTTGGTACCATGACAGTATCCTCACCAACGCTACCAATTCGACCAGCGGAGAATACTCCATCTATTATGACTACTGTTCCGCAGGCAGCCATACAATGGAGGTAAACATCACTGATTTAAATGGCACATCAGACTCATACACCTGGGATATTACTGTCAATAACACCAACCGCCCGCCTGAGTTCAAAGGTCCTATCGCAAACATAACACTTGAAGAGGGAGAACATCTGGAAGAATTTCTGGTTTTAGAGGATTACTTCAATGACCCTGACACAGAATGTTTTGGCAATAACAAGGATAACATCACCTATTCGATGATCAATGCTGTTCCTGAAGCAAACATCACAATAGACAAGGTTAATGGAAACCACACTGTCTCAATCAACCCTGAGGAGTACTGGTTTGGGAATTTTACGATGAGATTCAGGGCAAACGACAGCTACACCACTACTGATTCAAACAACATATCAGTGATTGTGGATAACGTCAATAACCCTCCTGTTTTCCTTACCATCCCCAATCAGACAACCGCACAAGGAGCTCATTTCACATTAGACCTCAATGACTACCTTACAGACAATGACCCCCACGATACCCACACCTTCACCTCAAACAGCAGCGTATTCAACACAACAGACGGGCTTATCGATACCATCCCCTCAGAAGTGAAAAATCACACAGTGAATGTATGTGCAAACGATTCCATCAACACCACCTGCACCAACCTATCAATTGAAGTCAAAAGGAATAACATACCTGTTCTTGACCCGATAGACAACCAGACAGAAACCGAAGGCAACTTATTCCAGCTCATAGTAAACGCAACAGATCTTGACACAGAAGACAACCTTACCTTCTCGACAAACATCTCATGGATCAATGTCATAACAATCGACAACAAAGGGAGTGCCAGTCTTGAGGTTCAACTGATGGACAACCACACAGGAAACCACACAGTACAGGTAACCGTTACGGACTCAAAAGGCGCAAGAGACACCGAGAACTTTAGCCTTGAAGTGATTGACATCAACAACCCCCCTCAATGGCAGCCTCTGCCGGAATTCAACCCACGAGTGAACAACAGTTTCAGTGTTGACTTTTCTTCATATGCAGAAGACCTTGACCTGGATGATACTCATATGTACTGGGACAACACCAGCCTCTTCAATATCCAGTCCTCAGGACTCGTCCAGTTCACCCCTGACAATATAAGCCTTACAAAAGTTAACCTGACAGTATCTGATGGAGAGTTCAATGACTCAATAATCGCAACATTCAACATCACAAGTAACCTTAATCCCAGGATAAGCAACATATCTATCAATTGCCGGGAAGACTATCCATGCAATTTCACCATAAATGCAACTGACCCTGATGATGACCCCCTCAACTACACCAGCAATCTCTCTTTTCATAACTTTTCCTCATGGACACAAAACAACACCCTTCTGGTAAATCTTACAGCCAACCAATCAGAAGTAGGCTTGCACAGATTCAACATAACAGTCCAGGATCCATACGGTGGTATCAACTCATCAACACTCACGATAAACATAACCAACACAAATGACCTGCCTTTTTTTACCCTATTGGAGAACAAGACAGGTGGGAATTCATTAAAAGATGACCATACCTATGAGATAACAATCGAAGCATATGATGAGGATGGAGACTTCCTTTCATTCAACGTGTCTCCCTTTCTCTTCAACATATCCTCCAGGATAAGGCAAGAGATAATCGGAAACACCACAATAGGAACCTTCAACTTCACGCCAGAACAACCTGGAAACCTCACACTCAATTTCAGCGTAACAGACGGTATAAACACCACCTACAAGAAAGCATTGTACCATATTATAAACGTAAGCAAGCCTCCAGAGATAACAAGTTTCACCCCTTCCTTGAATCACACGATTTCCGAGAACACCACACAGCACTTTAACATTACAGTCCAAGACCCTGACAGTGATATCCTTTATTACAATTGGACAATAAATAATCATCCTGTCGCAACAACCCAGAACTGGTCATTCACACCTGATTTTTGCGCCGAAGGCCAATATAATATAAGCATCAACGTCTCTGACGGAAATCTCTCAACAGGCCTAACCTGGAACCTTACAGTACTAGACAACAACATCCCCCCTATACTCAACAGCAGCATACCCAATATCACAATAAAAAAGAACCAGGTAAAAGAGATACTTGACCTGTCAGATTATTTCTACCAGATCGACGCATGCAACCAATCAATGGATTTCAACCACACCCCAATATCAAACATGACCCTCTTATTCAACGGTTCACGCATCACTGCCTATCCATCAACAGATTTCGTAGGTAACATCACATTAGAATTCATAGCAAACGATTCCATAGCAACCACCACATCCAACACAATCACAATCCAGGTGGAAAACAACACAGCCCCCATGATACATGAGGTATATCATGGCAACTGGACCAACAAGACAAGGATAAATCTCACAACCCACGAGGATACCACTATAACATTCATGCACAACAGCTCAGACAAAGAGAACGACACAATCCTCACCATCTGGTCCTTTGACAACCAGTCTTATCAGACTGAAAACCTCACTAAGTACTTTGATTATTCAAGTTCAGGGTCACATATCCTTAACCTGACTGTTTCTGATAATGTCACAGCAAGCCATGCAATATGGAACATAACAGTTATTGATGTGAACCGCCCGCCAACCTTCGGAAAGGTTCCACTACCTACAAAAGGCTCATTTCACAATGCTTCATTTAATGATTCATTCACCGCAACTGATGGAAAATTCATCTCAGAACCAAAGGACACGCTTGACGATTCCACTTACCTTGTGAAGCCAGATTTCCAAAACATTGAATACACATTTCAATCAAACCATACATCTAAGACCATAGGAGAACGCAACGCATCAAGCACCACCCGTTCATTCAACAACGTCTCAAATACCTATGACAAGAATTACCTCACCTACTGGGAGGGAGAGTCACCCGCAACCCTTTCCATTGGATTCAACACCACAACCTTCATCCGCAACATATCAATATCAACACGCCAGCTTGTAACCTTCAACATCTCATACACTTTCAAGGGCACCTCATACCACCTTCTTTCATCTGAATGCAACGGCAACCTGACTCTTACCATCCCCCCCACACCCATGGATCATATGACATTCAATTTCACAGGCCAGATACAAGTGAACGAGATAGGGTTATACAGGACAAGCGGCGCAACCCTCCAGGCACGTACATCATATAACGCAAATGCCTGGTCAGAATGGTCTGACCCCTTATCAAACCAAAGCCTGTTTCACCAAGAGAACCTCACCCAGAACATGACCTATAATTGGGATAACCGCTACATCCAGTACGCTCTCACCATGAGCAATACAACAGTCAACCGCCCTGTACTCAACATGAAAATCCCTGACTTCGTCATGAAAGAGGAATACGACATATCGCCCTGGATTGATCTTGACCACTACTTCTCAGACAAAGACAATGATACTCTTAACTTTTCCATAATAGACATACAAAACAGCGAGAACCTGGGAATCTCAATCAACGAGGAAAACCATATCCGCCTATCCCCTGAAACAGACTGGTTTGGTGTGGCAAGCTTCAGGATAAAAGCGACAGACCCAAGTAACACAAGCATTGAATCCAATAACATAACAATAACAGTCATCGACACCTATGACCAGCCCCCTCCGGAAAATACTGGTGGAGGCGGTGGTGAGACACAAAGGGTGATAGTCCCATTCCCTGAAGAGAAGAATGTGACACAACCAGAGTTTCTTCAACTCATAACACCCAGAAGAATAATCAAGACTGATAACAATTCAATCATGATACCACTTACCCTTACAAACAAAGGCAATGTAACCTTAAGACAGATCTCTCTTGATGCACAAAGCAATGAAAGCGTTGAATTCACCTATGATGACAACCCCATAAACCTGGCACCCCAGGAAAGCCATGATACCCAAATAGAAGCCTCATGGGATGATGCAAGCTCAATAAGCATAAACATCAGTGCCCAAGCACAGGAACCTGATGTAATGGACTTCACACTCGTATCAATAACACCCCTTGAAGGCGAGAGCCTCAATAATGAAGTTAAGTTTGTCCGCGACCTGCTCTCCTCAAACCCAGAGTGCCTTGAACTAAACGAGCAGATATCCAGAGCCCAGGATATGATAAAAAACAACCAGGCAACACAAGCAAAAGAATTACTGCAAAACACAGTAGATACCTGTCGCTATCTGATCAGCTCAAAAGATCAGCAAACAGAACAACCAGAAGAGATTAATGAATGGAAACACTACCTGCAAAAGAACAGGATACCCCTGATTATCATAGGAAGCATATTAAGCCTTCTGATACTCATACTCATAGGAATCGTGCTTGCTGCAAATTATTACAATAGAAGAGAATTCAGTTGACTTGTTTTATCAATTCCTTGACTCTTTCCCTGAAAGCCTCAGGCAAGGACAATTTATTGACATCTAAAAATCCCCTGACAATCATCGCCTCAGCTTCTTGTTTTGTCATTCCCCGCGACATGAGATAAATTATCTCTTCTTCTGCAATCTTTCCGACAGCTGCCTCATGGGAAAGGTCAGCCCCTTCAGTTGTTGCAAGAAGCTCAGGGATTGCATGTATCCTGGCAGACGATGACAACAAAAGCCCGTTGCACTCAAGATGTGCCCTTGAATCTGGATGATCGCCCTGGATAAGCCCCCTTGCAAAAATCTGTGAATTATCCTTAGCAATAGCTCTTGAGATTATATCACCCTGCGCATCTTCTCCCTGAAGGACAACAGTCCCTCCTACATCAACCTTTGAATTTCCTACACCCTGCAAAAGGCTTGTTAAGGTAGCCCTGCTACCCTTTCCTTTAAGATAAGTCACCGGCGCAGTCTGGATATCCTTTACTGGCTCAAGCAGTACATAATTATTTATGAAAGAGCCCCCTTCTTCCACCACCGCAGCGCTCCTTGGCCTTACAAAAGATCTGTCATTCCAGTCATGGATCATTGTGAAATTAAGATATGCGTTCTTCTTGATATAGAATTCAGACATTCCTATATGTTCAGCGGTATGCACATTTGCATGCGTAAGACAACCTGTCATAATATCAACATGCGCACCCTCATCAACAAGCACAATGTTATGCACCACCTGCTTGAAATTATCTTCTTTTATGAACATGCAGGATTGTATTGGAAGCGAGATCTGAGCACCCTTCTTCACCCATATGAAATACCCACCTCTGTAATGGTTACGGGCAATCTTCGTATACTCATCCTTTTCAGGATCAAGCGCCTGCCACATGTAATTGGAGAGCCAGTCATATTTCTTCAGCGCATCACGTATATCCATGATCTCTATATTCTCATCCCTTGATTCAGATAAGACAGGAGAATCATTTTCATACAGGTAAGTGCCCGAACGCTTTTCCTTGTCCTCAATACCCACACGTTTCAATTCTTCCATTTTTCATGACAATTTACACATTCCACATAACCCTTTTTCTTGATTTCCTCAAGTATATTTACAGGGTCCTGGTAACATCGGATCTGCCCTTCCAGTAGCACGCACGCAGTCTTTGAAGTAAGATAATCAAGCACCTGTCCATGATGTGTTATCACAAGCGCAGAAGCCTTGTTTTCTCTCACGTATCTTGCAATCTCCCGTGAAATTACTTTCAGGCTCTCAACATCAACCCCTGAATCCGGCTCATCCAGCAACAAGAGTTTAGGCTTCAGCATTATAAGCTGCAGTATGTCTGCCCGCTTTCGTTCTCCTCCTGAGAAATCAGCATTTATATCCCTTTCAAGCAGATGAGAAAGCCCAAATCTTTTGGCCATGTCAAGAGCATCATCCGGCAATTCTTCTTCAGGCTGCCTTTTAAGGCATATATTGAGCATGTTATGGAGTGTTACCCCTTTCACAGCAGGAGGATCCTGAAAAGATATGTTCAGGCCAAGCCTTGCCCTCTCATCTATGCTTTTCTCTGTTATATCTTTTCCCTCGAATTTGATGCTTCCCTTTACTTCAAAATTAGGAAAACCCACAAGCGCCTTCATCAGAGTCGTCTTTCCGGATCCATTAGGCCCGAAGAGGACATATACAGATGAATCCTCAATAGAAAGGGACAGCCCCTTTAGTATCTCAACTGAGCCTGCTGAAACATGAAGATTTTTTATATCAAGCATATTGACAGGTAAAATAAAGACCTTTATAAGGGTTGTCGTATAGAATATAAGAAAAAAAAGAATTTACCTTTTGACCTTCTTCTCCATCGCAGCAATCCGAAGGGTTGTCGGAACTACTGTGTCCGGATTAAGAGATATGGAATCTATACCACACTCCACAAGGAACTCTGCAAATTCAGGGTAATCGCTTGGCGCCTGCCCGCAGATGCCGATCTTTCGCTTGTTGCGTTTTGCACCCTTTATTACAGAGCTTACAAACTCCTTAACTGCAGCATTTCTTTCGTCGTAGATGTCAGCAACAATCTCTGAATCCCGATCAAGGCCCAGCACCAGCTGAGTGAGGTCATTTGTCCCGATAGAGAAGCCATCGAATACTTTTGAGAACTCATCAACAAGGATAACATTTGATGGGATCTCACACATCACATATACCTCAAGCTTGTTTTTCCCACGCTTCAGGCCGTGCTTTTCCATCTCCTTTATGACTTTCTTCCCTTCATCCACTGTCCGGCAGAACGGAACCATTATCTTCACGTTAGTAAGACCCATCTCATCTCTTACACGCTTCAGGGCCTTGCACTCAAGACCGAATGCTTTCCTGAAATTAGGGTTATAATAACGTGATGCTCCTCTCCATCCGATCATTGGATTATCTTCTTCCGGTTCGTACTTGGTTCCGCCGATTAGGTTCGCATATTCATTTGTCTTGAAATCAGACAACCTCACAATCACATCATGGGGATAGAAACCTGCTGCAATACTTCCGATACCGAAAGCAAGCTTTTCCACATAGAACTCTTTCTTGTCCTTGTACCCATGTGTAAGATCATCGATCTGTTTCTTGACCTTTTTATCCGTCAGCTTATTGTAATCAATAAGAGCGTTCGGATGAATCTTCACATAAGAATTGATGATGAATTCTTCCCTTGCAAGCCCGACTCCGCTGTTAGGTATGAAGCTCAGGTTGAAAGCTTGTTCAGGGCTTCCCACATTCATCATGATCTTTGTCTTTGTATGCGGCATCTCCTTAAGATCAACCGTGTTGACCACATACTTCTGCAGACCATCATAAACAAACCCTTCATTCCCTTCAGCACATGATACAGTCACTTTCTGCTTTTGCTTGACCTTCTCTGTTGCATCCAGTGTTCCTACAACACAAGGGATTCCAAGCTCCCTGGAAATGATTGCTGCATGACAAGTCCTTCCTCCACGGTTCGTGACGATTGCCCCTGCAATCTTCATTATAGGCTCCCAGTCAGGATCAGTCATATCAGTAACAAGCACCTCTCCTTTCTTGAATTTCGCGATGTCCTTCACATCCTTGATTACATTAGCCTGTCCTGAACCAATACGTTTGCCAACACTTTTCCCCTTGCATACAATCTTACCTTTACTCTTTATGACATACTCTTCATATTTAGTCCTGTCAACCTGGCTCTGGACAGTCTCTGGTCGTGCCTGTACAATGAAAAGCTTTCCACTCTTTCCATCCTTTGCCCATTCCATGTCCATAGGAGTGAACTTTCCTCTTTTCTTGGAATAATGCTCCTCGATCTCAACAGCCCAGCGTGCAAGCTTGAGAACTTCCTTGTCTGTCAGGACAAACTTGTTCCGGTCTTCATTCGGTACATTCACGTTCTTCGTGTATGTGTTCCCGCCATGATTATAGACCATCTTGATCTTTTTTCTTCCCACATTCTTCGAGACAATAGCATTATAACCCTGTCTCAAAGTAGGCTTGAACACATAATATTCATCAGGATTCACTGCACCCTGCACCACGTTCTCTCCCAGGCCGTATGCCCCTGTAATGAACACAGAATTCTCAAAACCGCTTTCTGTATCAATAGAAAACATCACACCTGAACAGGCAAGATCGCTTCGTACCATCTTCTGTACAGCAATGGACAGATATACATTGAAATGATCAAAATCCTTGTCCTGCCTATACGATATGGCCCTATTTGTAAAAAGCGAAGCAAAACACTTTTTGCACGATTCAAGCAAAGTATGTTTTCCTTTTATGTTAAGATAAGTCTCTTGCTGCCCAGCAAAGCTTGCATCCGGAAGGTCTTCTGCAGTAGCGCTGCTTCTGACTGCAACATCCGTATGCTTTTCACGGTACTGCCTGCATAGTTTCTCGTATGCCTGCAGGATCTCATGCTCCATCTCCTTTGGAAACGGGGTATTCCTTACAAGTTCCCTGACCTGATGCCCTTTTGTACTTAGGTTTTTCATGCTCCGGGTATCAAGCCCCTTGAGAATCTTCCTTATTTTCTGGGTAAGCCCTGCACTTTCCACGAAATAGCGGTAAGCATACGCAGTTATCGCAAAACCATTAGGGACAGCAACTCCTTTCTTTACCAGAGTCCTGTGCATTTCACCAAGACTTGCATTCTTCCCACCTACTAGATGAACATCTGAAATACCTATTTCATTAAACCAGAGAATAAACTTCCTTTCTTTCTGCATTAGCGACACCTCTTTTATAAAAACACCATACCGTGTGATATTTAAAGGTTTTGGCCAAAACACAGAGTTTTTCTAAAAAATCTGCTTTAGGCTTCCAGCCTAAGGAAAGTTAGCAA
>CAYYOI010000028.1:0-19366 GCA_964473285.1 uncultured Methanosarcinales archaeon
ATATAAATATCCCGTAGAGAGATATATGTGTGCAAACAATTCGGTTTAGTTCAGAACAGAAAAGAAGAAATATCTGCCCTGGATAAACTCATTAGGTTGGCTCATCAATAGATGATTGCCACAAGAACTCTTTTGACCTGTTCAAACCTTACCTTTTCAGGGTCTGGCTTTGAGAGATTATCTCCTTTAAGTATAGCATACCATCCATTACTGTCAGTTCCTATCTTTATGACCCTATGTATTATTGTTCCTTTTGCATAGCTTGACTTGTACGAGATAATATCACCTACATGGATTTCCTCCGGACTTTCAGGCACAACTTGTATTGCATTTGCTTCACTGTCAATGATAGGGTCCATGGAATTTGTATCAGTAAAGCTTGCCCATTCAGGATTTTTTATTGAAAGGATAACCTCGTTATTATAGACCTTTATCTGGTCCTCTGAAATTCTGTCTGGAGGAGAGATCCTTTCCGGAACACTTCCTTTGATTATATCAAATACAGAGAAATCCTGGGAGGCTGGAGATTCTGCTTGAGGCATGAGGTGAAGGCTATAGACATTATTTCCCACCCATCCCAGGGCAAAGATGATGCAAAACAACAGGATCTTTTTCATAGTAATACCTGTGTGGTGGTAACACAAGGGTGTTTATAAATGTTTTGTTCGTTAGTCCCTGAAGAGTAGCTACTTAACAGAATGTTTGGAAGGTTAACAAACTCCTATTTTGATGCTCAATTAGGTGCTCCTGAACAAGGCTCGAGGGAGTCCATGAGCCCATGTCATATGCAGTTGACGTGCCATAAGAAATTCGGACATACTTGGGTACTACAAACCCACAATAATAATCCTCCGATGACTTTCAGAAAGGATTAGACTTTGAATTTGTCGACTAAGGAGTTGGTTCCCTTCGCATTTTTGACCATATTGTCAGCAGAAGCACTGATCTCCTCCATGACCTGGTTTGTTTCTTGTACGTTTTGTGTCACTTCCGCCAGTTTTTCAGAGGATTCAGTTGCGAATATATTGACAGTGTCAATTGATTCCTTTGATTGTTGAGCACTTTTGATCTCTTCTTCTGTTGCAGTAGTGATCCCACTCACATCTGTCTTGATCTGTTGAAGCTTATCCCGTAGGGTATTGAATGAATCCAGTGCTTGGGTTATGGTGGAGGTGCTTTCCTTGAAACTTTCTCCCCCTTTTCTTATACTTTCAACTGTGTTACTCGAGGAATCTTGGATATTGCTTATCAGGGTGCCTATTTCAGCGGTTTCTTTTTGTGTCTGTTGGGCCAGGTCTTTTACAGCCTCGGCCACAACTGCGAATCCTTTTCCTGCATCTCCTGCCCGGGCTGCTTCTATGCTCGCATTCAATGCCAAGAGGTTAGTCTCTTCTGATATTTTCTTAATCACTTCCACAAAATTGGTTATCTTAGTGATTTCAGCCCCGAGGTTCTCGACATCCTGCACCGATTGCATGATGAACCCGTATATGGAGTTTAATTTCTCTTCCGCGTATTTGGCGTTTTGTGCCCCTTTTTCTCCCGCATCGGTTGCATTCTTTGTATTTTCCAGGGTTTTTTGGGCTGCCGAGGATACGGTATTGATATTTTTCTCAAGGTGTTGGAACAAGGTAAGGTTCTCGTTGACAAATCCTTTGAGTTGATTGCTACCCTCAGAGATCTGCTGCACACTATCATTGATTGCCTGCATGGACGTATTCACTTTCTTGGTATTGCTGGCAAGATTATCCGCTGTCTCTGTTGAGCTTGTGGTCTCGTCCTTAATGCTCATGACAAGACCCTTCAGGTTGGTGACTGTGGAGTTGAATGTCTTGGCAAGTTTGCCTATCTCATCATCCTTGTCGAGAAGGATATTGGTATTCAGGTTGCCCTCCCCTACAGTTTTTGTACTCTCATCCAATTGATGTATCGGTTCTATGACTATCTTTTTCAAAAGAAAGAACATCACTACAGTAATACCAATCAGTATCAGGAGGTTCTGGATGATTGATGCGAATGCTTCCTTTGTCATGAACTCATTGAGCTGGTCATCTGATAGAACCACAGTGACCCGGCCTAGTTCCCGCTCGAATGTATCTGATTGGTATATGACCTCTTTTTCATAAGTGCTGGTATCCAGAGGATCGATATCAGATTGATATGCGGCAACCGAACTTCCCTCCTGGAACACTTCAATGGAGACAATCTTTTCATCAATTTCTCCCACTTCTTGGATCCCAAGCTTGATTGCTGGGTAATTCAAAGATAAGAGGCTCTGTTTGATTTGAGATGAGACCGTATCAGCTACAAATCTGCCATGCTCTTCATGGTTTTCTCTGAGCTCTTTGATTGTCTCATTGATTGAATAGAGTGTTGATCCAGTGAGAAATAAGACAAGCATGATCACTATCATAGCGATCAGTTTGAATTGGATACTCTTTCTTATTTGCTTCATTATATTAAAAAAGAAAAAAATTATTTCCCCCATGTATCTAGATCATAGAGGGCTTCTCCATGCACTAGGTCGCATGCTTTTTTGGCAGCCTGATAGTCTTCCCATCCTATTGCAACCCACTTCTCATATTTCGGGTTCGCTGCCTGCAAACCTTCAAGGTTGGTCTCATGCATTGTTACGAGCGCATCTTGTACCTTGTTAAGGACTTCATCAGGAACCTGTTCCGTGTTTACCACGAAGGGAAACTCAGCAACAGGATCATGTTTCCAGATTGAGCGAAGACCTTGGTCCTTGTACTTATCTAATGTTGCTTCATTGATGAATGCCGCATCCATTGTTCCAGCCAAAACTGCCTCAACTGCTTTATCATGTGCCCCTAGATACTGCATACCTCCCTCAAAATAGGTCTCTTTATCAATGCCTTTTTCATTGAGCATCGCAGAAGGGAATAAGTTGCCGGATGTTGAAGACTTGCTTGTCCCAGTCACTTTCTTTCCCTCAAGATCCTCCACGGACTGGTATGAAGAATCTTCCTTGACTACCAGATCTCCCTGGTACGTTGGTGATCCGCTCTTTTGAGCACAGGCAAATGGTACCACATTCTCATTCACCCCATGAGCCTGGACACTTGTTACCGGAGCAAGATATGCAAACTCGATTTCTCCGGAAGTCAATTCCTTCACAACCTGTGTATACCCACCAAGTTCTCCCTCAGTGGGATAGAACTTCAGCTTGATATCCAGGCCTGTCTTCTCCTTAAGATACTCTTCAGTAGGTCCAAATCGTTCAAGCATTTCTGTTGGGTTCCTGAGTGGGAGGATACCCATTGTGTATGTTGTTTGAGCCTCTGTTTCTGAGTTCTCGGCAGGAGCCTCAGGGACATCAGTCTGTTGTTCTGTATTTGATTGTGAGCAACCGACAAGAATGAGCACGAGCAAAATAATTACTGGTATTTTCTTCATGATTTCACCTCCAATTCCATTTCTATGGGGTACACATCATTTTAAATATTAGTTCTTCTTTTAGAACTGCATGGGGTGCACAATTCAAAGGTTCTACCGATTTTTGGGCAAGAAATGGGCATATCCCTTTTTTATAAATCTAGATGAATCAAGATGTTATAGTTTTGATGCACTGGTGAAGCTTACCAACCGAAGAATAAGTCGTTCAGTTCTCGTGGGTCTGCTGGCAGATGGGCTGGAACTAGGACTCATCGAAAAAAACTCTCGGGGCTATAAGATAACAGAGTTTGGGACGCAAATAAGACGACCCCTTTGGGAGATCCGCATCAAACTACTTAGACATAGCTGCCAAGATGAGATGTGTGCACAATTATGCCTTATTGATAAAAAGCGGGTTTGAACCAGGCCTGCCGCTATCGATTACTGCATTTCAACCCGAAATCCCCCCTTGAGGGGCACCTATCTAGAGATGACTGATAGAGGTAAAGCAGGGGTGTCTCTTTCTTTAAAGCAGTAAGGTCCTAAATTTTTGTTGCGAGAATTCCAGGAGAGTCTATCCGAAACTTTAAATATAACATCCTCTTAACATATGACATGGTTAAAGTTCTCATAGTGGATGATTCCTCACTAATACGCTCTATGCTTGAAGATATTGCAAGGCAGAAAAATCTTGAGATAATCGAGGCCACAAATGTAGATGAGGCCATTGATTTTTACATAAATGAGCAGCCTTCTTTGGTTTTTATGGATATTATCCTGCAAAACGATGGCCGGACAGGTATAGACGCATTGAAGGCAATCAAAGAATATGATTCAGATGCCCGTGTCGTGATTGTCACATCCATTGGTGGAAACGAAGAGGTGATGCAGGAATGCATAGAGAGTGGTGCGATTGATTACATCACTAAACCCTTTAGCCGAGGCAAGATTCTTGAGACCATTGAAGACTACATAACTGAGTAATTCTATCTTATGCTTGAAATAATGCATTGCTTCAAAAAACTCGAAATCTTTAAATAAAGGATGTATTGTAGGTATTTGATGGCAACAGTGCTGATAGTGGATGATTCTGCATTCATACGGTCTATTCTTGACGATGTGGTTTTGAAAAAGGAGATGGAATTCATAGAAGCAACAAATGTTGATGATGCCGTTGAATTTTACAAGGATGAACAGCCAGATCTGGTTCTCTTAGATATTATCCTGCAGAATGACGGTAGAAACGGGATTGATGTGCTAAAGGCCATAAAGGAATATGACCCAAACGCCCGCATCGTCATTGTTACATCCATTGCAGGTGATGAGGATATGATGGCGCAATGCATAGAAAAAGGAGCCATTGATTATATTACAAAACCTTTCACCAAAGATAAGATTGCTGCAACCATTGAAGACTATATAACAGAATAGGAAAACTTAAAAATTATATTCCTGTCAGTATAAAAGAGGTGACTCATATGAAACTTGATGTTCTTTTCAATCCTGAATCAATTGCCGTAGTTGGCGCAAGCAATAGACTTGGTAGTGTAGGAAATTCTCTCATGAAAAACCTGGTAGGGCAATTCTCAGGAATGATCTTTCCTATAAACCCGAAACGTAAGAGCGTTCTTGGCATAAAAGCCTATTCTAGCCTTTTGAAAGTACCTGATAAGGTTGATTGTGTTGTTGTAGCTACTCCTGCACCCACCATCCCTGGTATAATCAAGGAGGCTGCCAAGAAGAAGGTTTCAGGTATGGTCATCATATCAGCAGGCTTCAAGGAAGCAGGACCTGAAGGACAAAAGCGTTTTGAAGAAGCAAAAAAACTTGCCAAAAAGTCAGGAATAAGGGTTATTGGACCCAACTGCCTTGGGTTCTTAAGGCCTTCTTTGAACCTCAATGCAAGCTTTTCCCATAGAATGCCAAAACCAGGTAACCTGGCCTTCATTTCCCAAAGTGGTGCTTTATGTACTGCAATCTTGGACTGGTCACTATCCACAAATGTTGGTTTCAGTTATTTTATCTCAGTAGGTTCAATGATGGATGTGGGTTTTCCTGATCTCATAGAGCATTTTGGAGCTGATGAGGAGACTGATGCAATACTCATTTATATGGAATCAATTAGTGACCCCGATAAGTTCATTGAAGTTGCAAGAAAAGTAACTCCCAAAAAGCCGATAATTGTTGTAAAGGTAGGTAAGAGTTCTCAGGGAGCAAAGGCAGCCATGTCGCATACCGGCAGTCTTGCAGGAAACGACGCAGCATTTGATGCAGCATTTGAGCGTGCAGGCATAACCCGGGTTGATAACTGTCATGCCCTATATGATTGTGCTCAGCTATTGAGTCAGCCCCTTCCGAAAGGAGACCGCCTTGCGGTTGTCACAAATGCCGGAGGTCCAGGGGTAATAACAACAGACAATATCATCGGTGCAGGAGGCAGGATTGCACAACTGTCTGAAAAGACTATCAAGGTCCTTGACAAGGTTTTGCCTGAAAACTGGTCCAGGAATAACCCTGTGGATGTATTGGGCGATGCAGGAGAGGACAGATACCATGCAGCACTTGACATAGTCAAGAAAGACTCCAATGTTGATGGTATCATAATCATTCTTACCCCTCAGGCAATGACAGATTCAGTTGCAGTCGCAAAAACCATAAAGAAACTCAGGACCAATAAACCTCTCATGGCAGTCTGGATGGGTGAAGGAGATGTTGAAGGCGGACGCCAGGTCCTTCGTGAATCACATCTGCCTGCTTATCGTTATCCTCAACAGGCAGTCAATGGTTTTATGACCCTTGTGCAGCATAACATGCATCAGGATCGTATGAGAAAGGACAATTCTCCAATCCCTAAATATTCTGTTAATAAATCTGCAAATACCAGGATAATTAATTCCTTGAAAGGCCGCACTGCCCTTACTGAGTATGAAGCAAAAGAATTCATAAGTAACTATGGCATCCCTGTTGCAAAATACCATGTTGCAAAGACTAAATCAGAAGCAAAAAAGCTGGCGGATAAATTAGGCTATCCAGTGATGCTAAAGATTTTATCACCTGATATAATCCACAAGACGGATGTCAATGGAGTTCAGAAAGTAGATAGCCCTGACCAGCTTGAAAATACATTTGATTACATACTGCGCAATGCAAAAAAACATCATCCGGAATCTGATATCCATGGCATCCTGATAGAAGAAGTGAAAGCTAAGGATCATGAACTTTTGATAGGTGCAAAATATGACAAATTATTTGGTCATACACTAATGTTTGGTATGGGTGGAACCTCTGTGGAGATATTCCGTGATACAAACCTTGCTTTGATTCCGCTTAACAGGCAACGGGCGCGGCAATTGATGGAAAACACAAAGGTATATACCTTGTTAAAAGGATATCGCGGTCAGAAAGGTGTTGATCTTAACCATCTTGAAGAAGTCTTATGCCGTATTTCCCAGCTCTTGCAGGATTTCCCTCAGATACAAGAGCTTGACATCAATCCCTTTTCGATTGATAAGAAAGGTGTTGCCCTGGATGTAAAGATAATGAAAAAAAATTAATTTCTTGTAATATCAGCTTCTTCCCTGAGCTGTTCAATTATCTCTTGCTGGGCTTCTTGTTGTTTCTCTTGCTCAATCACAGTAGTTATTTGCCCTTCTAGCTCTTCATAAGGCGGAGCAGATCCATTCTGTGTTGCCTTATATTGCTCATAATATGCTTCTTTTTCGTCATCACTGATATTGAATTCATATCCCTCAAGTTCTGCTTGTAGGTATTCTTGGACTGCCAGATCCTGTTTGAATTGTTCCAGCTGCTCTTCATATGATGCCCCTTGTGTCTGCATCTGTTGCTTGTAATCTTCTAGGGTCATTCCCTGCTGCTGGAGTTGTCCTTCTATTGCCTGTTCTGTTTCTTCTGTTGTTGGTACATAATCTTGTGCCTTCTCTTGAAGGATCATTTGGTCAATCAACTGGTCAATTGCTTCCTCCTCAGAAATTTGCTGCCCTTGTTGCATGAACATTTGCTGCAGTTCAGCAACATCTTCTGGATATATCTTGTTTCCATTGACTGTTGCAACAGAAGTCTCTTCGGTGTTTTCAGTTTCCTCTTCAGTTTCCTCTTCAGGTGCCTGTTGTTCTGGTATATCTTGCTGGTCAGGTAAGGCTTGCGGTTCTTGGGCACAGCCTATTACTGTCACCAGTAAGAATGCCATTAATATGATTTTTTCTTTCATTGTAGATAAAAAAAACAAACTCTTTTTTTAAAAATCTTATGGAGTCTCAATCACAAAAAAAGGAAATATTTATATAGTCTTGAATAATTATTCATTATGGGTGGTATTATGCCAGGAAGAGATAGAACTGGTCCATCAGGTTCTGGGCCAATGACAGGAAGAGGGCTTGGCCCTTGTGGTGGAAGGCGTGCAATTCGTGGTAGAGGCTTAGGTAGAGGCTTTGGTAGAGGCTTAGGCAGAGGCCGAATCTCTGATAAAGACGAAAGCCAGATGATCGATGAGGAGCTGCAGGAAATTGAGAGAGAGCGTGAATACCTGAAAAAACGCAAGGAGAATCTCAATGAATAAATTACAAGTCTCCATTGCAGGAATTGGCGCCAACCTTTTTCTTTTTTTCATTAAGATAGTGGTTGGTATCATGTCTGGTTCCTATGCTATATTGGCAGATGCAGTCAACTCTGGTTCTGATATATTTGCATCTTTCATGAATTACATGGGAATCCGGCTTTCCAATAAACCCTCAGATGAAAAGCACCCATATGGCCATTATAAGTATGAGGTCCTTTTTGGACTGTTTGTTACCCTTATCATTTTCGGTTCAGCACTCTACATAATCTACAAGGCAATTCTTGGGATAATCTCACCTGAAGCCCTTGAACTCAGTATCCTGGGTATCACAGTCATGCTCATTTCAGCAGCAACAAATGAGATAATGTCTCGCCTTAAGATTAGTACAGGAAAACGTGAGAACAGCCTCTCCCTTGTTGCAGACGGAGTTCATTCCAGGATAGACGTCCTTACATCCGCAGGAGTTCTGGTCGGGCTTCTTCTCTCAAATGTATGGATATATGCCGATGCCATAGTAGCTCTGCTTGTGGGAATATACATACTCAAGGAAGCCTACGAGCTTGGGCGTGAAGCAACAGAGAATCTTGTTGATGTAGCGGCAGACAAGGAACAGGTGGATAAGGTCCGGAAAGTACTGGAAAATGAAGGAATCAAGTCAACAGAATTAAAGACTCAGAAAAGGGGAAGCAAGTTCACTGCAAACCTTACCATCTCCCTTCCAAAAGATCTGACTGTTGATAAGGCAACCAGGCAGATGAATAATCTAAGGGAAAAACTGATTGACCAGGTCCCTGAACTTTCATATATTACAATCTCCATGGAAGACAATGAAGGACAGACCAGTTATTATCGGGGTATGTTTGGGAAGGGGTATGGCTGGCAGACAAAAAATCCAGAATACTGCATATGCCCCAAATGCAAAACTAAGGTAAAACATGAAAGAGGTGTCCCTTGCAAGACAAGAAAATGCCCTCACTGTGATGAATATATGGTACGTGAAAATGCCTCGTCCGCATAGTAGAAGAAAGGTATGCAAAAAGCCTGCTTTTGAATACTTCAAGCCTGCAGGAATACCACTTAATAAGATTGAAGAGATAACTTTGACTATAGATGAGTATGAGGCAATAAGACTCAAGGATCATCTAGTGCTTGACCAGACCAATGCTTCAGCTAAAATGAATGTTTCCCAACCAACATTCCACAGGCTGCTCTTGAGTGCAAGAAAAAAGATCAGCCAAGCGATTGTTAAAGGCAAGGCCATAAGGATTGAAGGAGGTCATTATGCTTATTGTGGGGAGGAATGTGAATGGATAGGTGGCCGTATGTGCCGGAGGAGAAAATGGAAACGATATTAGTCATGAGCGGTAAAGGAGGCGTCGGTAAGACGACAGTTGCAGTAAATCTGGCAGTTCTGTTGGCAGAGAAAGGATATAAGGTTGGCCTTATGGATGCAGATATTCACGGTCCCAATGTCCCGGAAATGCTTGGCATGACAGAATCGCAAGTCACACAGAAGGATAATAAGATCATACCTATTCCTGTGAATCCAGATCTTGAGATGATATCAATCGCTTTTTTCACAGAGAAATCAAAATCAGTCATCTGGCGTGGCCCGATGAAACATAATCTTTTGCGTCAGTTCATTGAAGACGTCTCCTGGAGCGATAATGATTATCTCATAGTTGATCTTCCTCCAGGAACAGGTGATGAGTCAATAAGCATAATCCAGCTCATCCAAAGCAAAGGGGCAATCATAGTTTCCACCCCACAGAAAGTCTCAATGGCAGATTCTGTCCGTGCCATTGATTTTTGCCGTAGTATGGAGGTACCTATCATTGGACTAGTGGAGAACATGTCAGGAGGCATATTCGGGAAAGGAACAATAGAGGCTGTTGCAAAAGAGAATGACCTGCCTTTCCTTGGAACAATACCTCTGGATGAGTCCATTGTAAAGGAATCTGAGAGTGGAAAACCTTTTATAAAAGAAGAATCTTATGCAAAAGAAGTGTTAGATAGCATAGCAAAAAAAATAGGTGAAAAATGAGAATAGTAATAACAATTGATGATTCCCACGTGAATCAGATATTCGGAAGATGCCGCCAGTTCATGGTGGTTGACGAGAACGGCCGTGACCTTATAGATAATGAAGGTGCACAGGAAGAGCATGGTGCAGGCATAAGAGCCGCCCAGCAGGTAGCAAACCTCAAACCTACAGCACTGATAACAGGTGAAGTAGGACCAAAGGCATCAGAAGTATTAAAAAAACTTGGGGTAAAAGCATATCATGCCCATGGTCTGATAGAAGATGCTATAAGTGATTTCAAAGAAGGAAAGCTTGAGGTATTGGTTGATCCTGGACTTATCTGTGTACCTCTCGTTGATCACAATGATCGTGAGTCAAGGATCTCAGAACATTTTGGTCACGCACCATACATGGCACTATACAATCCTCATTCGGATTCATTGGCTATACAGAAGAATCCATTGGATCACCAGAGTGCCAAGTCTCCAGCCGATCAGCTTATGGAACAGATTAATCCCAGTGTAATATTTGCGCTTGGGATGGGTGGCAGAGCAATAAATCTGTTTGCTGCCTATGGTGTAAGTTTGAGGACAGGACCTTACAAGATAATAAAAGAAATGATACAAAATCTGTCAGAGCTTGAGGATCTGACAAAAACATGCAAGGAGGAATAAAAGATGGAAGAGAAAAAATTCCCATTACTAGGAGATGAGTTTCCAGAAGTGATAGTACAGACAACACATGGCCCAATGAAGCTACCAAAAGACTTTTCAGGAAAGTGGTTCGTGCTATTCAGCCATCCAGGTGACTTCACGCCTGTATGCACCACTGAGTTTGTAGCTTTCCAGAAACGAATCAGTGATTTTGAGCAGCTGGATACAAGCCTGATAGGCCTTTCAGTTGATCAGGTCTACTCACACATGAAGTGGACTGAATGGATCAAGGAAAAGATAGGTGAAGAGATTACTTTTCCGATAATTGCCGATGATCTTGGTAATGTTTCCTACCAGTTAGGGCTTATCCATCCAGGAAAAGGAGCAAACACTGTACGTGCAGTTTATATTGTTGATCCAAAGGGCTACATCCGTCTTATCCTGTATTATCCCCAGGAGATCGGAAGGAGTATTGAGGAGATAATAAGGGCAGTGAAAGCATTGCAGGCTTCAGACCAGCATAAGGTTGCTCTTCCAGCGGACTGGCCAAATAATGCCTTGATCCAGGATCATGCTATCATCCCTCCACCAAAGGATGAGAAAAGTGCAAAGGATCGGCTTAACAAGTACACTTGTTATGACTGGTGGTTCTGCCATCAGGAACTGGATAAATGAGGATAGGCATTACCGGAGGAAAGGGTGGTACTGGCAAGTCCACCATGGCAACCGCCTTGGCAAGGCAAGGGACTCAGTTGGTTGACATGGACGTGGATTGCCCTAATGATCACCTTATCCTTTCCCTTTCTTTAGAAAAGATACAGGATGTAAAACAGCGCATCCCCCGCATAACTGATGGTTGTTATGGATGCAGCTCATGTATTCAGGTATGCATGGAAAACGCACTGATCCAGATCCCCGGACAAAAACCTGAATGCATTGAATCCCAGTGCAATGGATGTGGAGCATGTTATTACAGGTGTCCAAAAAATGCTATTGAATGGGAAGAAAAGATTATAGGTTCTATCAAAAAAGGAGAGGGTTTACTCTCCGGAGAACTTAATATCGGAGAGCCAAACGCAGAAAGGGTAGTTTCTGCAATCAAGGATATCATTGATCAGATTGATAATGATCAGATAATCATCGACACAGCTGCAGGAACTCATTGCAACGTTATTGCAGCACTGGAACTATGTGATAAAGTATTCTGTGTTGCTGAGCCAACACCTTTAGGTTCCCATGACCTTGATCTCATGCTTACCCTGTGTGCAAGTCTGAAAAAACCAACACAAATAATAATTAACAAATCAGACATAGGAGACACATCACTTATAGAGACGCTTGCCTCAAGGCACAAAGTAGATATTGTAGCCCGTGTGCCTTACGATGAATCAATTCTCAAAAACTATGCTGCAGGCACTTCAATAGAAATAAAGGAACTGGAGGGATTGGTATGATCTATTGTCTTCTCATAACAATCAAGCGCCCCATAATGGAAAAGATCGGATCTCTTGGTATTGTTCCTTTCAATAAAGGGACTTATCTCTATGTCGGTTCAGCAAAAAACGGCCTTGACAAGCGTATCAAGCGTCATCTTTCAAAGGATAAGAAACGTTACTGGCACATTGATTATCTACTTGCAAACCCCTCTGTAGTTCTGGATAAGGTATTTTATACAGAGAAGAAAGAAGAATGTGCATTTGCAAGACAGGTAAGCAAGAATGCCTACCTCACCAATGGATTTGGTTGTTCAGACTGCAAGTGCAAGTCCCATCTTTTTAGGCTTACCTCAAAGAAACTCCTGGATGAGCTGACTGAATTTGATATAGAGACACTTGCACAATGAAACTGGTTGTTTTGTCAGGCAAAGGTGGTGTTGGAAAAAGCAGTATAACAGCTTCCCTTGCAGTATTGCTATCCCGTAAAAAGAAAGTAGTCTGTGCAGACTGCGACGTTGATGCATCCAACCTCCCTCTTGTCTTGGGTTCCACTGCTGACGAGACCTATCCCATAAATGCCTCTAAAAAAGCAGTAATAAGCGATGCCTGCACCAGTTGTAAGAAATGCTTTGAAACATGCTATTTCAATGCTATAGAATGGGATAGTAAGCCTATCATAACAGGAAAATGCGAGGGTTGCGGAACCTGTGCAGTTGTGTGTCCAGCCAAGGCTATCACCCTGAAGTCCTTTGAGAATGCAATCCTTACCATAGGTTCTGGAAAAGGGATAGACATTGTAGCAGCACAACTAAAGATTGGAGAATCAGGAAGTGGCAAGATTGTAAATTATGTGAAAGAGACAGCTGAAAAGAGACAATATGATTTCATGCTCATTGATGCAGCAGCAGGAGTTGGTTGTCCTGTTATTGCATCTGTAAAGGGGGCAGACAGAGCCATGCTGATAGTTGAACCGACTCCCACATCTTTTGCAGATATGCAGCGGGCAAATACCCTTCTTGATAATTTCAATATCCCAAGCATCATTGTAATCAACAAGTGCGACATTGGAGAAACAAGAGAGATCTACCAGTTTGCAAAAGAACATAATATTCCTGTTGTGGCAGAAATTCCCTATGAAAAGCGTTTTGTCCGGGCCCTGGTAAACTTAAGGCCTGCAATTCTGGAGTTTCCTGAGCTGGAGAAATATTTTACACCTATCCTTGTGAGTCTTTCGAAAAAATGACTAGCATCATTATTACGAAGTCCAGCCCGCATCTCCCTATAAGGTGACAGGGCCTTACGGGGATGTCACCTCTTTTTAAAAAGAAATCAGGCCGAAGTCGATGCTAAGGAATTATTCGAAAACTCTATCCTTACACAAGTTTTATAAAACAATATTCTTTTGTGAAAACAATGGATTTGAAAGAGCAATTACAAGGTAATGTCTTCACAGACATAATTGGCCAGAAAGAGACAAAAGAGCAGCTAAAGTCAGCTCTTCTCATGTCACATCATATGATAATAGTGGGAACACCAGGCATTGGTAAGACCACACTAGCAAAAAATGTTGCAGAGCTCCTTCCTACTCTTGAGCTTAGTGAGTGTGCTTATCATTGCCATCCTGATAATCCGGTATGCCCATTCTGCAAGCAGGGAGAAAACAAGACACAAAATGTTCCAGGCAGGGATAGGTTTGTGCGTATACAGGGAAGCCCGGACCTTAGTGTTGAAGACCTAATCGGAGATATTGACCCTATAAAAGCCCTTCAGTTCGGACCCATGTCAATTGAGGCATTCACACCAGGAAAGATATTCAAGGCAAATAACGGCGTGCTATTTTTTGACGAGTTGAATCGCTGCCCTGAGAAATTGCAGAACGCCTTACTTCAGATTCTCGAGGAAGGGGTTGCTACAGTTGGCGGTTATGATATTGACTTTCCGGCAAACTTCATTTTTATAGGAACAATGAATCCAGAAGATTCTTCCACAGAAAAGATATCTGATGTATTCCTTGACAGGGTTGATTTGATTTATATGACCCACCCTGAATCACTCCAGTTCGAGCAGGAGATAATCCAGAAAAAAGGTAATGTCCTGGATGTAAGGTTTCCTGAAGACTTACAGTCAACAATGCTCAAGTTCATCCGCCAGTTCAGGTCTTCAGATAAGCTTGAGAAAGTACCCAGTGTCCGTGCCTCCCTCAGCCTTTATGAGAGGAGCCAGGCGAATGCATACCTTTCCGGAAGCGACACTGTCAGGTTTAGGGATATCGAACGCGCAATAGTCTCAGTACTCTCGCACAGGATAACCATGAAACCTTCGGTAAAGTACCTTCAGGATCCTGTTGACTTTGTAAAGAAAGAGCTTAATGACTTTATGCAAAAGGAAAAGATCAGCTCGGAAGGGGATGATCCCTGAAATTGGGGATCAAGAGATGCAGCCTTCTTCTGCCGCAGAGGAAGCAGAAGGCAGTCTTGAATTCCAGACAGAAGAAGACAAGCTGATGCATTCTGTGCTTGAGCATGATGATAATACAGTAAAGGATGGAAAACTCCTCTCTGATGTACTAAATCAGGGTTTCTCTTCATTCACACCTGACATGATGTTTGATTCTCTCACAAAGGATTTTGCCACCACAAAACAGATATATGGCGAAAAGCTCATCCGCCTTGTAACAGGTTATGACGCTAACTATGTCCGGAAGAACATCAATATACCTGAGTTCCAGCGCGAACTCAACGAGCGTATGCAGAAGAAAGCCGAGGATCTAAAGAAAGAAGGATACTTTGATGTCAATAATCAGATGACTGACAAAGGAGTCTATCTTGCATCACTAATCCTCTATACTGAAGAACTTGATAACCTCATCCCAAAAGGGATTTTTGGTGAAAAGATTCATAAAAAGACACACAATGACGGGGTCATAGATAACACACGCCTTTTCAAAAAAGGTGACTCCTATCGTGACCTTGCCATGCGAAGTTCTCTCAGACAGGCAATCAAGAGGCAGCACAAAAGCCTGCAGAAAGAAGACCTTCGTGTTGACGAGAAAAAAAGCAAAGGGTCAATCAATATTATCTATGCAATGGATGCCTCAGGTTCTATGAAAGGGAAGAAGATAGAGGCTGCAAAAAAAGCAGGTATAGCCCTTGCTTTCAAGGCAATAGAAAAGAAAGATCCTGTTGGCTTGATCGTCTTTGGGACTGAGATAAAAGAGACAGTAGAACCAACCCTTGATTTCAGAAAACTCCTGAAGAAAATTACCCCTGTAACAGCATCAAAGCAGACAAACCTGACTGACACAATCAGGAAAGCAGTGACTCTTTTTCCAGGTGGGAAAGCCACAAAACACCTTACCCTTCTGACAGATGCAGTTCCAACTGTTGGAACTGACCCTAACCAGGAGGTCCTTGAGGCAGTATCCCTTGCCCGCAACAGTGGCATAACAGTCTCCCTTATTGGCATTAACCTGGATAAGGACGCAATCTCATTTGCAGAAAAAATAACCGCAATCGGAGAAGGAAAGCTTTTTGTCCTCCGTGACCTTGAGAACCTTGACAAGATAATCCTTGAGGACTATCACAGCCTTTAATTAAGCAGGATACTCTCAAGGTGACATATTTCTATATTATATAGATTCCAGTAATATAATCTATTTAAATTAAATTTGCATTCTTTGGATAATGAAGATTCTTGCAGTGGCAGATCCCCATGGAGATGCAAAAGCCATGGTAGAGATAAAGAAGAAAGCCAAAGAAGCAGAGCTTATTCTTGTTGCAGGAGATTTTACCCTTTTTGAGCATGATATCAAGCGTATAATGAAGGAATATGACCAGCTCAAGAAACCTGTGCTGATGATTCAGGGAAATCATGAGGATCCGCATATTGTAAAGAAACTCTGTGAAAAATCAAAAAATCTTATTTATGCTGATGAGACAATCTACGAACATGACGGTTTACAAGTGATAAGCATAGAAGGGAACGGATTTCTTCAGCATGATGAATACTTTGAGCAGATTGCAGATATTCTCAAAGTTGCAATCGATCCAAAGAAGAAGCTTATCCTCCAGACCCATGCACCACCCTATAATACTAAATGCGATAAGATATGGGATGGTGACCATTGTGGTAATGAGAGCATACGCAAATTCATAGAAGAAGTCCAGCCTCTTATTGCGATTTGCGGACACATACACGAGAACAATAATACCGAAGACAAGATCAGGAAGACCAGGGTTATAAATCCCGGTCCTAAAGGAAGGATCCTTGAAGTTTAGAACTCCATGATCCGTCCATCAAAATCCTCTCTCATCAATAATACCACTCTTGATTCTTCTTTTTCGTCAATGACCTTATAACCTGAGGAGTCAGCAATCTCTTCAGCAAAAGCCCGTACCTCATTATGACGTGGCATGTTCTCTATTGAAAGTCTTAATCTGGAGCTTCCAACAAACATGTAGGCCTTGACCTCCACGAAAAGCGGATCAGCTTTCCTTATAAGCTTAGCCCATCCTTCAACATCAGTCATGTTTATTCCTTTTAGGAGTGTAAGCCTCACTGTTGTTCGTGTTTTGTCTTTAAGGGTTGCAAGAATCTTGAGGCTCTGCTGGAATCTTTCCCACGCATCTGTAAGCATAGAATTATCTATCCTCTCGTAAAGCTCCTTGTTGGGAGCATCAATGGATAAGTAAAGCTGTGTAGGTGGATGCAATGAACGAATCTTTTCAGGCTCAAGTCCGTTGCTTACAACAAAAGTGGTCTTTCCCATCGCATGGATCTCATCGATAAGTTCGTTCAGCTTTGGATAAAGTGTTGGTTCACCACTGAGTGAGATGGCAAAATGCATTGGCTCCTGTGCTTCCTTTAGCTTTTCAGGATTTACCTTATCATTTCCTCCAAACCCTGATATAAGCTTTTGCTGTTGCTTGATACTGTTCCTTACAATCTCTTTAGGATCATCCAGATTCTCTTTCATTTCAATTCCTATTGTATCTTCCAGTGATCTCCAGCAGAATATGCATCTGTTGTGGCAGTAACCAATGGTTGGTGTCATCTGACAGCACAGGTGTGAGCGGATTCCATAGAACTTTTGCTTGTAACAGTATCCCTCATCCAGCATACTTTTCTTTGCCCATGTGCATATCTTTACTGCAGAATGCTCTCCTGCAAATCCATATTGCTGTTTTTCAAGCAATTCTTTCATCTCAGTACTAACCATATCAAAAGGAGGAGATGCATGATATTTAAATGTAAAGGAAAAACACTAGAAAGAGCCAAAACCTATTTAAATGTCAATTTTTTTATCAATCATATGGAAATCAGTCACGTATTAGAAAGACTCAAGGAAAGTGAGGCATTCAAGGGATGGGACTCAAAAGGATATTATCTTGCTCATTTTTTCAAGATGATGGATGATGCAAACATCAATTCATGGCAGGTTGGTTATTTCAACCCCGAATCAGAAAATATGGTCACCTTCATCATTGACGGAAATGATGTAAGCCTTATCTCGGATGCAGAAGTGTTCAAGAAACCCGACACATCTATAAAAGAACTTGACCTTGACTCTGTAAAGGTTGGATGGGAAGCATGTCTTGAGAAGGCACAGAATTTCCTGAAGGAAAACCACCACCAGGAACAGATGCAAAAGATTTTCTTCATACTCCAGAGCCTTCCGATGGGAGTGGTATATAACATAACTTTTCTCACCAAGAGTTTCAATACCATAAACCTAAAAGTCTCTGCAGAGACAGGAGACATCCTGCAGCACACCAAAGAATCCCTGATGGACATGGCTCGTTTTGAGAAAGGTGAAAAAGGAGAACACTAACATATATTTTCTACCTCCAAGGTCTTTTTATATCAGTTAGGATAGTAAGTATATATGGACTTGCTCGTCGAAAAGATAGATAAGGACATATCACTTCCCTCTTATTCTTATCCTACAGATGCAGGCCTTGATCTGCCCTCAGCAGAAACTATGACTCTGCAGCCTAATGAGAAAAGAGTACTCAAAACAGGTCTCAGGTTTGCAATTCCCGAAGGTCATGTAGGGCTGGTATGGGATCGTAGTGGCATTGCCGCAAAATACACAGTTCACTGTCTTGCAGGAGTCATAGATTCTCATTATCGTGGAGAGCTTGGTGTGGTGATGATCAATCTTTCTGATATGCCCTTTGAGATTAAAAAAGGGGATCGCATAGCACAATTGCTCATACAGCCCGTTGTCCAGTGCAATATCATTGAGGATAAGCTTGATGAGACTGAACGCAACCAGGGCGGTTTTGGAAGTACAGGGAGGTGAAAAGATGGGAAACATAAGCTACAATACCATAAAAAACAATTCAAAACTAGAGAAGTTCTTTGAAGAAGATTTAAATAAGACCGAGGATTCTCAGAAACCATGGTCAAAAAAAAGCTAACAACTCTTTCGCGTGGTCTGCAGCACGCAACCCTTTATTGGGTACATAGTTCTTATGTTTCAAGTGGATTAGCAGAAGAATATCTCAATGGGGATCTTCTCTATGGGATGTGATTCCATATCTTTTCATGTATCTCTTCAATATCCATGATCTTTCCTTCTTTCATGCATTCAATCTTTATCCACCCAAATTTCTCTGATATCTCATTATAGGTCTTTTCAGCTTTTTTCAGATGGCTTATGTCCTTTTCATGTATATCAGCAGTATCATCTTTTATATAGGTGCGCAACATCTTCTTCTTGACCAGTTCCTGTCCTATCTCCGCTGGAACATGAAGGTATATTATAGCTGTTGGTCTTGGTATTCCGAAGATCTCATGTTCAAGGTGATCCAGCCACTTAAGATATCTTTCTCTTTTCGAAGGGTCATCAATCTTTGAGGCTTGATGTCCCATGTTGCTTGATACATACCTGTCTGCAATCACCACTTTCCCTTTATCCAGCCATCTCCTGATCTTGAAACTTGCATCATACCTGTCACAGGCATAGAATATTGATGCCCTGTAAGGGCCCACCTCTTCAGCACTACCATAGGTGCCGTTCAGGTATTCCTTTATGAGCCCTGATGAATTTCTTTCATACTGAGGAAAATCAATGGTTTCTACCTCATGACCCTCTTTTTCAAATCTCTCCCTTAATTTTCTTGTCTGGGTTCCTTTTCCTGACCCATCAGTCCCCTCTATAACGAATAATCTTTGCATATCTTTTTCTCAGGTTAGGTAGTTTATATATCTTAAGGACTTTCCAGGGAGTTTTTCTAAAAAATCTGCTTTAGGCTTCCAGCCTAAGGAAAGTTAGCAA
>CAYYOI010000029.1:0-18962 GCA_964473285.1 uncultured Methanosarcinales archaeon
TTGCTAACTTTCCTTAGGCTGGAAGCCTAAAGCAGATTTTTTAGAAAAACTCCAGCAAAAGAATTCCCAGGATTATAGGAATGGACATCTTTAGTGTGGTATAGGTCTTTGATGCTGCTTCGTTGATTCCACTCATATAATATTATCTACAGGGTAGATATAAATAGATTGTGCAATTCTTCCTAAATTAGGCCTTAACTATATTTTCAGGCTAAATCTTGGCTTGTGCAATTATTCTTTTTAGAGTTTCATTACTTCATAATCTTTTTAGTATCTTCCAAAGAATATATATTCATAAATATTATTTGAGGTGTTAGCATGTTGTATTTTTTGCAGAGGAACCTGACTTATATGATACCATTGTTTATGGTGGTGGGATTGTTTTTTGGGTATCTATTTGATCCTTCTTTCCTGAAGGCTTTTATAATGCCCTTGACTTTTCTTATGGTCTATCCCATGATGGTGAACCTGCAGGTTAAAAAAGTCTTTTCAAAGGGTGATGGGAAGGTGCAGGTTGCAACACAGATCCTGAATTTTCTAGTGATTCCTTTTATAGCATTTGGGATAGGGGTTCTATTCTTTCCTGAAAGTCCTTTATTGGCTCTTGGTTTGCTGCTTACAGCGCTTCTTCCTACAAGCGGGATGACCATCTCATGGACTGGTTTTGCCAAGGGTAATATCAATGCTGCAATCAAGATGACAGTGATCGGGCTTGTAGCAGGTTCTCTTTTAACTCCATTATATGCGAAATGGTTGATGGGATCTGTGATTGAGATACCTTTGATGGATGTTTTCAGGCAGATCGTTATCATAGTTTTCCTTCCTATGCTTGCAGGTTATGCAACCCAGAGATTGGTGATATGGTGGTATGGTGAGGCTAAGTATCACAAGGACATTAAAAAGAAGTTTCCTATGCTCTCGACTCTGGGTGTGTTGGGTATAGTGTTTGTTGCAATGTCCTTGAAGGCAAAAACAGTGATAGCAAATCCTTCGATGCTTTTGTCCCTTCTGATTCCATTGATGATGTTGTACCTTCTCAATTTTGGGATCAGCACAATTGCAGGAAAGTTCCTTTTTGAAAGAGGAGAAGGGATTGCATTGGTATATGGAACTGTCATGAGGAATCTTTCAATCGCTCTTGCTATAGCTATGACAGTATTTGGTGAAAAGGGTTCAGAGATTGCATTGATAATTGCAATGGCTTATATCATCCAGGTCCAGGCTGCAGCGTGGTATGTAAGATTTAATGAGCGAATCTTTGGTCCAGCACCGGAGGATACTGCAGGGGATCTTATGCAGGAGGGTGTATTTGCCCTACATGATACTGAATCTTTACAGGATGCAATCCACATGCTTAGTGAAGAGCATATCCATTCGATAGGGATTCTTGATAACGAGGAAAATCTGAAAGGAATCTTGAGTGCTGAGATGATAGTTAACTTTTTGGCTGATAGTGTCCAGCTTGATACTCGGTTAAAGGATCTGGATATGAAACCTGTTGTGAAGTGTAAGAATACTTGCACAATACAAAAAGTTCTAAAAACAATGAAAAAAAAGCACCAGTATAAGGTGATTGTTACAGATGCTGCCGGAAAGCCTAAAGGTGTTTTGACTGAGGCAGATGTGGCAGCAAGAGAGGTGATATGAATGGTTTATGATTTGGCAATTATCGGGACAGGACCAGCAGGTCTTACTGCTGGGGTTTATGCAGGAAGGTATATGCTTAATACAGTTATTATAGGCTCACAGCCTGGCGGGACAATAGCTGAGGCTCATAAGGTCTGTAATTTCCCGACTTATAAGGATATAACAGGGATGGAATTATCCCAGAGGCTTACAGAGCAGGCACAAGAGAATGTAGAGATCTCTTATGGGACAGTCAAGTCAGTCAGGAAAGGCAATACAGGCTTTGAATTGATAACTGACAGCAAGACTTACAAGGCTAAGAAGGTAATTCTTGCGCATGGGCGAAAGAAGCGGAAGCTTAATGCAAAGGGTGAAGATGAATTCCTGGGTAAAGGTGTGAGTTATTGTGCTACCTGTGACGGAGCTTTTTTCAAGGATAAGGCTGTTGCTGTTGTAGGAGGAAGTGATGCTGCATTGACTGCAGCACTATTGCTTGCGGAATACGCCAAAAAGGTGTATCTCATCTATCGAAAGGACAGATTCTTTCGTGCCGAACCTTTATGGGTCCGTAAGGTTGAGGAGAATAGCATTATTGAGCCTGTCTTTAATAGCCAGGTTGCTGAGATCAAAGGAAGTGATTTTGTTGAGAAGATGGTTCTTGATTCCGGTGATCTGGATGTTGATGGAATCTTCATTGAGATAGGTTATGATCCTGATGAAACCCTTACAAAGCAGCTTGGTGTTGAGATGGAGAAAGGGTATGTGGTGACTGATAAAAATCAACGTACAAGTGTGCATGGTGTATTTGCTGCAGGGGATGGCACGAATAATCCTTTGAAACAGGCAGTGACAGCTGCTGCGGAAGGAGCGATTGCCGCCAGTTCTGCATATCAGGAGCTTATGGAGGAGAATTGAAGTGAGTGTCTTTGATAATATCCGGAAGTTACTGGACAGGGTATCTATGCATGTTGAATTTTTGGAGAATGAGCAGGATTATCTGTTGAGCCATAAATCAATCAGAAAGGCTGATCTTGTTGTTGATGGTGAAACCTATCCAGCCTGGCGGATCATCCAGAACAATGCGTTGGGTCCTGGTAAGGGAGGAATCAGGTTCCATCCGGATGTATCTGAGGATGAGGTAATGTCACTTTCCTTTTGGATGAGCATGAAAAATTCACTTGTTGGTCTGCCCTATGGTGGTGCAAAGGGAGGTGTCAAGGTCAATCCTAAATCTCTTTCGCAGAAGAAAATTGAGGAACTCAGCAGAGAGTATATAAGAAAATTTCATGAGTTCCTTGGGCAAGACAAAGATATCCCTGCTCCTGATGTGTATACAAACTCACAGATAATGGCATGGATGCTTGATGAGTTCGAGGAGATCAAAGGCTATCATGAGCCTGGTATGATCACCGGCAAACCTATGGAGTTAGGTGGTTGTGCAATCAGGGAGGATGCAACCTCTAGAGGTGGTTTGATTGTCCTGGAAGAATTCCTTAAGCGTAAGGGTAAGAAGCCGCATGAACTTCGTATTGCTATACAGGGTTTTGGTAATGCTGGAAAGAATATTGCGAAGATGCTCCATGATAAGGGTTATCGGGTATTGGCCGTAAGTGACAGTAAAGGGACAATCTGTTCGGAAAGCCTGGATATTGAGGCAGTGATTGAGCAGAAGGATAAAACAGGCAGTGTGGTTGGTTTTACAGATGCGATTGATGATATATTGACCCTGGATGTTGATGTACTGGTGCTTGCAGCTCTGGAGAATCAGATCACAACTGACAATGCTTCTGATATTAAGGCTTCGTATATACTTGAGCTTGCAAATGGGCCAATCACTTTTGAAGCGGATGAGGCCCTTACAAAGAGGGGGGTTGTCGTGATTCCTGATATCCTGGCAAATGCAGGAGGGGTTGTTGCAAGCTATTGTGAGTGGAGCCAGAGCAGGATCGGGCATATCCTTTCAGCTGAAACCATGTATGAAGTACTTCACAGCAGGATGGTGAATGCATTCCATTCAGTGTATGAGGGGTACCAGGAACAAAAGAATGATGGAGTTTCCATGCGGATCGCTGCTTATGCTATTGCAATACAAAGAATACTACGAGCTGCACGAATGCGGGGTGAAGTGTAATCCTTAGGAAAACTTTTTATATTCTATTTTTTAAATAAGATATATGTTGCAGGTATTACGCTCAGACATGAAGTGGGGGAGTTTAGAGGATATCCCTTCAAGAACCACTACGCTTGTGGATGTGATATCTCCCACTGATAAGGAACTGGTGCGATTGAGTGAGATCACAAAAATACCTATCAATGAGTTAAAGGAGGCAATAGATCCAGACGAGAGGCCTCGTGTATCGCAAGGGGAGAATTATTCTCTGATAATCTTTCGGGCACCCTACAGGGTTGGAAAGAACATATATACAACACCTGTATCAATTTTTTTATCCAATCATAGTGTGATTTGTTTTCGGCATACCAAGCTCAAGGTGTTTGAGGAGGACTTATATGCAAATATTGAGAAAAGAAAACAGATCTTTGATAAGGGTGCATGGTACTTATGTTACTGGATAATTGATGACATACTGAATTCTTTCTTCTCTTTCATGGATCTTATTGAGGACAAGATCAATAAGACCGAGAATATGATATATAGTTCTGCTGACAAGAAAATACTGCAGGATCTTTTCAATTACAAGAAGGTGCTGATCTATTTTCATAAGGCTCTTACAGCGAACCGGGAGGTAATAAGCAGTATCGAGAAGCGTTACTTGAAGCATTTTCCAGAGAAGGAATTGCATTGTTTCAGGTATACATACAATGATGTTGTGGAACTCCTTGATATGGAAAGCACTTACAGGGATATCCTGACAGGTGCAATGGATATGTATCTTACGTCTGTATCCAATAATCTGAATATCATCATCAAGAAGATGACTGCGATGGGTTCTTTTATCCTTATACCTACCTTGATTTCAGGGATATATGGTATGAATTTCCATTATCTGCCTGAATTGCAGTGGAAGTATGGGTATTTCTTTTCTTTGGGGCTCATGGCCTTATCAATCATTGCTTTGTACCTGTATTTCAAGAAGAAGGAATGGCTTTAGTAAGGTTTTTATAATCAAGGTCTTGTCTTTTTCTTATGATTATTGCTGATCTGCATATACACAGCCGGTTTGCACAGGGGACAAGCAAGGATCTAACAATCCAGAATCTGGTAAAGTGGGCTAGGATAAAGGGTCTTGATCTGCTTGGAACAGGGGATTTCACGCATCCAGAATGGCAAAAGGAGCTTTCTGAGCAACTGGTGGAAGATGAGACTGGCCTTCCAAAGACTGCGGATGGTTTCCCTTTCATGTTCCAGACGGAAATATCTCTTATCTATACACAGGGAAAAGGAAGGCGTATCCATAATGTTGTTCTTGCTCCAGATCTTGATACTGTCAGGAAAATCACTTCATATCTTTTGACAAAAGGAAGGGTAGATTATGACGGAAGGCCAATATTCAAGATCCCTTGTCCTGAGTTTGTGCGTGAGCTGCGGGCGATCAATGACCGTATTGAGGTTATCCCCGCGCATATATGGACACCGTGGTTCTCTTTGTTTGGCTCAAAGTCTGGGTTTGATACTGTGAAGGAGGCTTTTGGTGACCAGACAGAGCATATACATGCTTTGGAGACAGGGCTCTCAAGCGATCCTGAGATGAACTGGAGGCTTAGTCAGCTGGATGGCTACCAACTGGTGTCATTCTCGGATGCACATTCATACTGGCCATGGCGTATTGGCAGGGAAGCTACTGTATTTGAGACTGAGCTTACGTATGATGCTATCATTGCTGCGTTGCGGACAGGTAAAGGACTTTCCAAGACCATTGAGGTTGATCCGGGTTATGGTAAATATCATTTTGATGGGCACAGGAACTGCAACATACGGTTTACTCCTGAGGAGAGTAAAAAGAATGAAGGGATATGTCCTGTGTGCAAGCGACCTCTTACAATAGGTGTACTCAATCGTGTTGAAGAACTTGCTGATCGGCCTGTTGGGTATGAACCAAAAAATGCGATTCCTTTCATCAGGATGCTGCCTTTGTCTGAATTGATAGCTTGGGTGGAGAAAAAAGCTGTCACAACAAAGACTGTATGGAACCTATATAATAAGCTTCGCAGTTTTGGAAGTGAGAATGATGTATTGTTGCGGGTTCCTGCTGAAAAACTTCGCAGTGTTGTTGATGAGGCATTGGTATCTGCTATACTTTTGAATCGAGAAGGGAAGATCAAGATTGATCCTGGGTATGATGGGGTGTACGGAAAACCTCTCATATCAGGAGGCCAACAGGGGCTTGATTCTTTTTTCTGACAAAAGCTATTTATAAGGCAAGTGTTTACCTGGTGATACGAGGGTTTAAAGATGGCAAAGGGAATCAGTGTGACAAAAAAAGAAAATATCTCTGAATGGTATACAGAGGTAATCCAGAAAGCAGACATTGTAGATTATTCAGATGTATCAGGATGCATCATATTCAAGCCTTACTGTTATGAAATATGGGAGATCCTGAAGGAAGAAGTGGATAAGCGTTTCAAGAAGGCAGGCATCAAGAACTGCTATTTCCCTCTTTTCATACCGGAAAAACACCTGGTGAAAGAGGCAGACCATGTGGAAGGGTTTGCACCAGAGGTTGCATGGGTTACACATGCAGGAAATTCAGAGATGGCTGAGCGGCTTGCTGTGCGTCCTACTTCTGAGACAATCATGTATCCTGCGTATGCCAAATGGATCCGTTCATGGCGTGACCTGCCCCTTCGGTTAAATCAGTGGAATAATGTTGTGCGCTGGGAGTTCAAGCATCCTGTCCCTTTGATGCGGTCACGTGAATTCCTGTGGAACGAGGGGCATACTGTCTTTGCAACCAAAGAGGAAGCTGAGGCTGAAGGAAAAGTAATCCTGGGAATATATGAAGAAGTCATGAGAGATTATATGGCTCTCTATGGTGTTCCTGGCTACAAATCAGAAAAGGAAAAATTTGCAGGTGCTGAATATACTTGTTCGATCGAATCATTCCTTGATTCGGGCAAGGCAATCCAGGGGCCTGATTTCCATCACGATGGGCAGAATTTTGCCAAAGCATTTGATATAACTTTCCTTGATAAGAATGAGGAGAGGCAATATGTGTATCAGAACACGTTTGCGATCACAACCAGGATGATAGGTGTGATGATCATGATGCATGGTGATGATAAAGGGCTTATCATGCCGCCGCAAATAGCACCTTTGCAGGCAGTCGTGATTCCTATCTATAAGGATGATAATAAGGAGACTGTACTTGAGAATGCAAGAGCGGTTCATGAGTCTCTTGATATCCGTGCAGAGATTGACGAGAGTGATGAATATTCTCCTGGTTGGAAATTTAACCAGTATGAGATGAAGGGTGTGCCTGTCCGCATTGAGATAGGACCAAAGGATGTGGATGCATGCCAGGTTGTTGTTGTCAGGCGTGATACCGGTGATAAAGAATCAATCAAGCAGGATGAATTGAATAAAAGACTGCCAGTCATACTTGATGAAATCCAAAAGAACCTTTATGAGAGATCAAGGAAGAATTTTGATGAGAGTATTGTAGAGACCACAGACTTTGATGAACTCAAGAAGGCGGTGGATGATAAGAAGATGGTTCTTGCGCCATTCTGTGACACGCCAGAATGTGAAGATGTCATCAAGGATAAAGCACCAGGGGTCACTACAAGAAACAGCCCTTTCGATGCAGTAACTGATGAAGTATGCGTAAAATGCAAAAAGAAGGCGAAGCGCAAATTTTACTTTGCGCGCGCATACTAATCAATATATTTTTCTTTTCCGCTGTATGGGTTGACAAGCACTTTTTGCCATCCTCCATCATCTACTTTCTCTTTTGAGGTTGTGACTACCATGTCTTCAGGTGCTATACCAGAGGGTTCAGAGAATGTGATTATACTCACGCCCAGATCAAGGATGCTGCCTGCAATCATTACAGGAAGCATCTGGGCTTTCAGGTAGTCAAACTTTTTGGTCTCCTGGTATTCTGGTGATATGTACTGGTATCTGATATAGGTGAATCCTTTCACCTTTTCCTTGAATTGTCTGGAACATTGGTCATCATGCCTTTCCAGCTTCTGTACAAGGCTTCTTACATCATATTGCACCTCATCAAATCGGTTGCCTGATAGGTCCTTATCAATCTCACGGATCTCTTCCTTATAATCCTCTATGCAGTGATTCTTTTCAAGAAAGCTTTCCATCTGCTTCATATAACTGCCCATATCATTTGTATCTTTCCTGAATTTTGGCATAAAATCAGTCTGGGTTTTTGTATAATCTTTTGAATGGATACGGTTGCCTCCATAGTTGGTTGTTGAGCATCCAACAAGGGATAGACCAACCAAGGCTGTTGCAATAATCTTTTCTAGTCTCATGTCAATCACCTAAATATTCTTTTGTAAAAAGACCTCTTTGTTTTTCCTTTTCTATTCTCCCTTTTACTTTGTAATACTCTTTTTGTGCCTGCTTGTAAGATCCGTCATTGGCCATGCCCTCAATCTTTTTCATCCTGCGCTTGTAATGGTTTAACTTTTGTTCTGCGATCCTTTCTATGTTACTCTCAAACCTGTTCTCGTATTGGCTGAGTTTGCGTGCAAGGCTTGAAACACCTTCAAACTTGAAAGAATCCATCTGCGGGATTATCTTATTACTATGCTTGTGGTATTGTATCTGTGTATATACATCTTCTTTGAGGGCTTTATCATATTGTTTGAACAGATCTTTCAGTTGTCCTTTTACTTTATTGGCATGTTCTATCCGGTTGTTGACAATCTTTATTGTGTCATATACCGTCTGAGGGGGATCTCCTTCCATGCATCGTTCAAGTATGTCTTTTGCTGTTTCGTACCTTCCTTCTTTGATGTAATCTGTTGCTCTTGAAACCAAACTATCATAATCTGGCTCTTTTCTTGGTTGTGTCTTGTTTTTTTGTGCTGTTTCTTGCTTTCTTGCTCTGGGGTCTTGTTGTGCCTTTTCTTCCTGAGGGGTACTCTTTTGTGTCAGGTTATATACATAAGATGGAGCATAGAAGGCTCCAATGCCTATAATAAGAGAGATCGCACCAATGGTGATCCCGTTTATTATACGTTTGTAGCTGGTTGTTCTGTTATTGAGGGTGTCTGATCTGTTGAGGCCTGTCCTGTGATGCTTGTGCATCTCTTCTTCTAGTGTCTCTTCTTTGTTTATCTCGTCTATCCTTTTTTGATTATCTTTGCGTAGTTCTTTTTGTCTTCTATCTTCCTTGGCTTTGTTATCTTTTGTCTTAGATTCTTCCCTTATCCTTTCCTGGTCTTTTTTGTATCCTTCTTTTGCTAATCTTATGAGCTGGATCTCAGGAGGAAAGTCTGAATTTATCTTATCCTGGTATAGTGTATCAAGGGCGATTATTGCTTTGAGATCTCCCATGTCACAGGCTTGAGGGATTGCCTTTTTTGCATGTTCGCTGATATTCTCAAGGTATGCCTTTGCTGCAATCACTTCTGCCAGTCCAGGCAGATTCTCGGGGTCTGGTTTCTCTTTATTTGGTTCAGGGACATCATTCAAATGGAACTCAAAGTTACTTCTTGTGGGTTTTTTCATACCAAGCTCTGCAGCATAATCATTGAGGATGGCTTGTTTTGTCCTTCCTCTGGTGAAATATGATAGTGAATACAGGTAAAGGCTCTTACTTGTCTTTTTTTTTGGCTTGTGCTGGGACAGGATTGATTCCAGGTTTCTCATGGAATGCATGAAGTTTCGGGGTTTTAAAATCTCTCAGGCAATGTGCCCGAAGGATTTGCAAGTATTCTGAAAATCATTCTCTCCTAAAGAAGAGATCTGCAAGGTTATCATCCAGCTCTTTTACCCTCTTAACTGTATCTTTCGTATGTTTATCTATTCTTTTATGTGCCTGTTCAAGACTTTTGTCTAATCTTTTTTCTAAATCCATGGTTCGGTCTTGGATGTTGTCTAAGTTTTTGCCTATCCTCGCTGATTGTCCTTGTATCTTTTCTGTGAGGGCTTGATAGTTATCCTTATTCTTTGCATATATCTTCTTGAGTCCCTCTTCAATGTTATGTGATGTTGTAGGATCTTTGAATTCGTAGGTTGTCTCAACTGGTTTTGATAATAGGGCTTTGGTTGTAATGAAGGCGCCTGTAGTAAGGCTTATTGTTGCTATAAAAACGAATGTTCCTACTAATATCTCCTGGGAGTATTGTCTTATGGTACTTGATATATCTTGGATTATTGTCTTTGAGCTGGTGTTTTGATATGTTGAGTGGATGTGTACTTTATCAACTATTTTGGTGTAATCAGTCGGGATTGTGGAATGTTCAGTCTTTTTTGCCAGGCGAATAAGTTGTATCTCCGGAGGTATGTCCGGGACAATCTTTTCCTGATAGAACTTGTCAAGTACAATGGGTGATTTGTAATCTTTTATGTCATAGGCAGAGGGTATTGCTGTACGGCTTTTTGACTGAGTTCCTGAGTACAGGCAATAGCCACCAGTTTCTCTGTTAGTGAAGGCAGAGGTTTGTATTCTTTCTCTGGTTCACTTATATTGTAGAATGCTTTTACAAAACCTGCTTTTGTAGGTGTGGTATTTGGTTCCTTAGCGTAATTTTCTATGGATGCATAATCTCGGGAGATATCATAGATGGAGGTTCTTTTCATCCCTCTTGAGGATATCTTTTTTTTATCTTAGCTTTGGATAGGTTTCTGAAATTTTTCCGTAAAATTAGAAGATTTTCAAGAGGTCTGAGGGCCTCTCAAGAAGATAATCTGGATTCTCTTTTGCAAGAAGGTCTTTTGTATGAAAACCCCATGTGACAGCAACAGTAGTTACACCTGCTTTCTTTCCTTCGCGGATGTCACCTGTAGTGTCACCTATATAGATCTTTTCGCTTCCTTCAATTGACATGATCTTTCTTGTCTTGCTGAGGTCGAAGTCTGCGCCTAATACCTTGGTTATGCCTTCTATATTGTTGTCTTTCATATGTTGTCTTATGACCCTTGAGAAGTTGGAGGAGATTATTATGATAGTGTGCCTTTTCGAAAGCTCTTTTAGAATAGAAGGCATATCAGAAAATACTTTTACGTTGTCGTATGAAAGATAGTCCTGGAGCTCTTTTGCTATAGATTGTATCTCTTCATCTGAGATGCCTTTCTTGTTGAGGCCTTTGAAGAAATTGTCTGCATAGAGTTCTTGGAATCCTTTCTCATCAATTTGTATGTCGTGCTTTTTTGCAAGAACACTGAAGGATCTTTTTGCTTCATGCAGTGAGTCTGCAATCACTCCGTCATAATCGAATAAAAGCATCTTGAATGGGCCCTACCTACTCACTGAATCTCATTGTATGCGATACGCAACTTGAACCAGCTTAAGGGGCAGGGCAAAAGAAAGGTATTTTGATGTGCTTAAAAATGTTTTTGAAAATAAAAAAACTATGCCTGGCTGAAAACCGGGCGATGACTGAGCAATTTGGGCACAGGCAGAGGTCTGTAAGGTCTCTTATCTATCATCTTCTCAATCTCTTTGATACTGTACTCTTTTTTACTCTGGTCCAGTCGATCGCTTACCATAAGATTCCCTGATTCAACCTCTCGGTCTCCTATTACTGCAATATAGGGGATCCATTCCATGTTGGCTTTTGCGATCTTTTTCCCCAGGCTTTCATCCCGATCGTCGATGTCAAATCTTCCTTTTATCTGGAGGGATCTGCAATAATCAAGGTGTTTTCTTGATACGGGGATAAGTCTCAACTGGACTGGGCTTAGCCATACCGGAAGTATTGGATTATCCTTTTTTAGTGCTTCTTCGAGAATACTGAAAATCCAACGCTCTATACTTCCTATGCTTGAGTGGCAGATGATGCAGCCTTTCTTCTCATTGCCATCACTGTAGTTGATGCCGTATACATGTGCGTCCTTGACATCAAGCTGGACTGTTGCAAGCTGAACATTTCCTCCAACACTGTCAATGCCCTGGAACTCGTTCTTGACTGCCCAATAATGTTTCATGTCTGAGAGTATCTCTATATGGGCGGGTCTGCCTGAATATTCAAGGAGCTTTTGTATACGCTCCTTATGTTTGCTGTAGAACTCTTCCACAATCCGAAAGCTTATGGCATACTTGATTCCAGCGTCATTTGCCAGGTCTGCGTATCTCTTGTATAGATGCTCATATTCATCCCATCCCTGAGAGATGTTCTTGCAGAAACTATGTATGTCTGGCATGTGGAATGCTCTCAATCGCTTGAGCCCTGATAACTCACCTTTCTTCTCGTACCGGAAACTTTTTGAGAACTCATAGATACGAAGAGGGAGCATCTTTTTGTTGAACTGGGCTTGTTTCATTATCTTGAACAGGCCGAAGTCACCTGCAAACCGCAGGAGAAAATCCTTCTTGTTCTTTGGTTCTTTCACGCTGTAATGTCTTTCATGAAATGATCCTGCCTGTTCCTGAATCTCCTTATCCGACCAGTCATAGATTATTGGTGACTCAATCTGCATACAACCTAAGTCCTCTGCAATCTTATCTGCCCAGTCTTTCAAGAGATTGAATACCAGGTGGCCTTTCGGATAAAACCGGAAATGGCCTGAATCGCTAGCTGGCTCGTAGTCAATGAGTTCAAGCCTTTGCATTGCCTTGTTTGAAGGCGGTGCTTCTTTCGGTTGGCCCTTGATTTCTTCAGAGATTAGATAGGCTTTGAGTTCCTTGTCATCTATCTCGTGCAATGCACGTAAGTCGATCTCCTTTCCGTTTGGATACAGGACGATGTGCCTGCTTGTTATATTATTTACAACATCTTCTCGTGACATAAAGCACCTCCTTCATCGGCATTCGACCAGAACCACCAATTCCAGGAGACCTATAAGGTTACCAGCCCCAAGTCACGCAGCAATCGAAGGCATGATAGAAGACGATGAATTTACATAGTAGTAGTATTCATAGTTAGAAATTTGGTTGCTGCCATAGATCTAGATAGTCATTCATTCTATATAAACTTTTTTATCCTGGGGTGTGTGATGTCCTTTCAATATTATGATGCTACCCATGACATTTTATGCTTAAAGCATAAATTGCTGATAAAATCAGTAATCCAGTTGAGCGCAAAATTGATTTTTCTTGTAATTCGCAGATATAATTTGTATGTAATCAGCTTTAAGAACATCTCCACCTTTTGTGTATGTAGCTTTTTGGATTGAGCAACGTGGCTGCATATTGCTTTGAAAGCCCTGTTAATACTCTCAATCAATACTTGCCAGTTCTTTTTTTGTACTTTCTTTTTATAATCTCTGTCTTTGTTGCAGCCCTCGGTCATACGACCCGCTAATCCAATTGAAATTATTATCACTAATGTTAATGCTTTTCATAATATCACGCCAAAACCATGTGTGTAAAAGGTATTATGGTTATTGGATCATTTCTTCTCGAAGCGGTCCTTGTCCCGGCAATAACACTTGTCCATTACCTTTTGGAATGCATGGTCAAGATCTATATCTTTGGAATTTGCAAGGCAGCAAAGGGTAAAAATGATATCTGCCATCTCGATAGCTAAGTCGTTTGTGTCCTCGGTTGATTTTTTTTGTTTTGGCCCATGCAGGTGATTTATCTCTCGTGCCAGTTCTCCGGTCTCTTCTGTCAGGCGAGCAAGTATCTCGTGTGGCTGCCAGTATCCCATCTTGTACTGGCTGACCCATCCGTCAACCTTTTCTTGTATCTCTTGGAGGCTCATGGGTTTTCTTTAAACAGTATAGTATAAAAAGGTTTGGAGATATTTTATAAATTCAGAAGGAACCCTTAAAATATGCTTTATGATCAAAAAGGACGTGTCCCTGATCTTGCTGAGATTGTTTCCCTGGTGGAATTATGTGGGGTGGATGCAGCCTCAGCAATCAATAGGATGAATATAACCAGGGTTGCAAGTAATGAGAATCTTCTTGGTTTTCGTGTTGAAAGTTCTGTCACCAAATTAGTTGGTAAGGCATATCTTGCAGACAGAGGGTCATACAATGTGGGATATCTTGTTGCTTCTGATGATGTACTTCCTTTGGATCTCAATTTATGGAGGTTTAATGAGCTACAACCTGCAATCTGTCAATTGAAGCGTGTATTGTTTGGCATCTTTCCCAACTATCTCACGGGAATTGCCTCTACTGGTTTTGATAAGGAATGTTTCAACCAGTTCGAAGCTTTACACAAAATGCCTTCATAGTATGAGGTTGAAGTTGAAAGGCAATATGAATTGTTCTCGGTATATAAGGAAAATATGTCCTTTTGGTCTTACAATAGATAATTGAGGAAAAGTGCAGCTCCAAGTATAATTAGGATAATACCCACAGCTTTTGTTAATCTTTTTTCGTCCATCCTGTTGGCAATGATTGCAGCGATGTAGGCTCCGAATATGCCACCAATTGCAGCCAGTAGCATGTAATATATCTTGAAGGGTGAATACACATAGTGTGCAATGGATCCGAACAAAGCTATGAATATCATGATAAGAATTGAGGTACCAATGGCTTCATGTGTCTTGTAGCGTAACAGATTTACCAGTACGAACAGGATCATGAGGCCGCCTCCAGCTCCAATTATCCCTGCGAACAATCCAATGTAGACTCCTGCTAAAAGTATATAGATATTATTTGTCTTGAGCTGCATATGTAACTTTGTTTTTCTTTTATAGATGGTGATTCCAACAAAAATGGTCCCTAAGCCAGTAGCCCAGGCAAGGTTATGCTGGGGAATGAATTGGGAGATATAGCTTCCAATAAGGACAAAGACAATTGCGGTAATCAGTAACAGGAATGATTTTTTGAGATGGATATTATTGTTCTTGTAAAATACAAAACTTGCTGTTGCTGAGGCAAAAACATCTACTGCAAGGGAGATGCCTATTGCATTGTAAGGGGAGATGTTCAGGAATATTATCAGTACTGGTGCTGCAAAGATTACCGCACTTGCACTGAGTAATCCTGTGATAAGGCCGGCACCTAACCCTGCAATCAACAATACTATTGATTCAAGCATCCTTATCTTGGAGAATGAGTTGTTTATTAATCTTTAGTTGGAGATCTAAATCTAGCAAAAAACTAATAATAGTTGTATCTCATGTTCTTTGCTTGCTACAGCCAACCTAAAACAGGATCTGTAAACTATAATATTTATTTTATATTTATAATATTCTTTTCAAATTCTGTTTTAATATTAATAGAATGTCAACTGAGGCACTTAGATTCAAGTTCTTTGGAATCCTTGTAGGTATTGGTTTAGGCCTTTTTTCTTTTAGTATGATGAGGGCTACGAAAGGGGCAACCAAGGATGGTTGTTTTTTTCCCTTGCAGGAGGAGCATTCTTCTTCTGGACATCCCTGCAGAGTATCTTTACACTTATGGATATCTATTTAGGCAGGGTGATAACCAGCATAATATTTATGCCCTGAACCATAATACTCGTGATGGGGCTGCCAGATTAGTTGAAGATTTTGGAATAAATAAACCCAAATAGATCTCGGCAAAAAATTTTTTGATAATAAATATTGTAATCATTGTGGCCCTTATTACAGGACTTTCAATGTTTAATAGTGATACCTTACAGGTTTTATTAACAGCAGTGATTGTTGATGCAATGGTTGCAAATCTGATGGGAGTAATTGCTATTATCTATCTGCTGCGGGCAACAGGAAAAGGTATATGGCTTGGCATGCTAATATTTATGATAACTTTTGCCCTTGGTCAGGGCTTTTGCGTTTATGCAGGCAACTGTTGTACAGGGGAGCTTGCGGATTCTCCGGTTTGTGAGGATTATAACCTTGATTATCCTAATATACTTAATCTTCCGTGCAGCATAATGCTTACAAAGATAAGCCTGGTGGGTTATAATCTTATGGCAGTGGGTGGCCTTATTCTGCTTGGCAATTTCTTTTTTCTCTGGAGAAAACTTGCTTAATCTAAACAAGTGTGAGCCATGAAACTTTCTGGTTTAATTTTCTTGTGATCCCCAGGCATGTTCTTTGGGTGCAATTTTGTAATTAAATTGTTGAATAGATTTTTATATGCTTTCTTTTTATATTGCTCTCATGAAGTACACAATTGTGACATTAATTAAAGGGGAAGCGAAAGAGTATCAACAAAATCTGTTGTATCTAGTTGCAAGAAAGTTCAATCTAAATTGCGCGATTCAGAGAAAACCTCCCGCACACATTACTTTAAAATATTCTTTTGAAAATGATATTGAGTCTGTTGAAGGTGTAATTGAACGGTTTTGCAAAGCAAATCGGAAATCCAGATATGTATTAAAGGGAGTTGATCATTTTGGTCAAGATGTCATATTTATAGATGTACTACCTTCAAAGGAAATGAAAAAAGCCTATTCAGAATTTATTACATCTTTAAAACAAAATACGAATATTGGATTTAAGCAATTTGATGGAACTACACATTTTCATAGTACAATTGCTTATAAGGATATAAAGGATAAATTTAATGATATCTGGGATTTTGTTTCATATGAGAACCCATATTTTGAGCTATTTTTTGATAATATAACAATTTTAAAATTGGTAGATGGGGTCTGGAGAATCCATAAGGAATTTGGATTTAAAGGTTGAGACCTTGAAACAGGGTTATTCCTTAGATTTAGTCTCTAGTGAGTAGTAAAAAAGAGAAACATTTATAGATTCTGCATCTTGTGCGTTAGCCCCTAATATTGCGAATTCTGGGCTTTTCAGCATATGGCATGAGGTGGTAGTCGTGAGACATGAAAATAGTCGTCTTAGTTACATAGATAAGCTAATGTCGGCAAGAAAACTAGTGGAGAGTCGTTTCCCACACTTAATTGGTCGTCATCTAGACGAAATGATAAGCAAATTAGCCCATTATCATTACAACAAAAAGCAGTTTATTGTTTTGGGTGAAGAAAAAGCAGTATATGATTTGCTGATTGAGAATAGCCTCAATCCTTATACTGTTTATCGTTGGATACTTCTTGAAAGAGTTCCTGAAACAGTTCGCTTCCAACTACGACAAGGGCAACTAAACCAAAAGAAAGCCCTTTCTAAAGCCTTTCAAATAAGAAGGGATAAGTTAGACCAAACAAAAGAGACAATCAAAGAAATGGGCTTAATTTTGGTACGAGGGATGTAAAGTGGGAAAGAACTTTGGAAGACCAAATACATCAAGAACATTACCTAATGTTTTCAATAAACAGCAACTTATCAAATTATTCTCAGCAATTGAAGAAACTGAGGTATTTATGGGTTGTTTGATTGCATTATTTTGTGGTTTAAGAATAAGTGAAGTTTGTAATCTTAAGAAACAGGATATAGATTTAGTTTCAGATAAGGTCTATGTAAGAGAAGGAAAAGGAGCAAAAGATAGAGTAGTAATGCTTCCAACAAAACTAAAGTCCTTACTTGAAAAATGGTTTAATCATTGCGATTCTGAATTTTTTATTTGTACCACTTACAAGAATAAATATCAAAAAGGAGTATTATCTAGAAAATTTGCAAAAGCATTAGAACAGGCTGACCTAAGAATTGAGACTTTCAAATCAACTATTGGACAACAAAGATATGCATATAGTTTTCATACCTTAAGACATACCTATGCAACTTATCTTCTTGAGCAAGGTGTTGATTTATATTATGTACAAAGGTCGTTAGGTCATGTTGATATCCATACAACACAAGTCTATGCCTACATTAGTAATAAGGATTTAAAGAATAAAATTGAGATGGCTTTTGGAAAAGAAGATAAAAAAGAGAAAAGAAGCTTAGCAATTTAATCCAAAGACCCACTAGAAATTCTTAAACTAAGATTTGCAAATGGAGAAATATCTGTTGAAGAATTCCAAGAAAAGTATGAATTGCTGAAAGATATCCAATTAATGGATAGAAGCATAATTTAATAGAAACCTTTTTATATTAAATAGTATTCACTTGAATACTAAAGAGTATAAAATGTTAACCAAGACACAATTTAGGATTATGAAGCTTTTTGTATCAAATATTACGAATAGATTCAGCCTTAGAGGAGTTGGGAAAGAATTAGATATTCATCAAGCTTTAACATATCGTTCATGCAAAAAATTAATTGATGATAAGTATATTGTTCAAGATGATGATAAATATAGATTGAACTATAAAGACCATCATCAAGAATTGGCTTTTTTCGAACATTTAAGAACTAAAGAGCTTCTCAATAAAAATAAAGACATATTTTTACTAAGAGAAGATATAATACAAAAATTTCCTTATGGCTATTTTGTATTGTTAGTATTTGGTTCAACTGTAACAAGTCAAAAACCAAGAGATTTAGATTTACTTATAATAATTGAAAAAACAGAAGATATTGAAAAAGCAGAAAAATACCTACATAATATCACAAGAAATTATAAACTTCCAATCCACTCACTTGTCATTTCATTTGAGAGTGTTTATGAGATGCTTGCTCCAAGAGAAGATAAAAACGTAATGACTGAAGTGTTAAATAAACACTTAATTTTATATGGCGGAGAGTTATTCTACAAACTAATCAAAAAAGGGAGAGAGTAATATGTTAGATGAAAAGAAGTTAAGAGAAATTCAATCAAGAGTAAAACAATATCTTGATGAAGGTATTGTAAAGACAAAACAAAAGAAAGAATTTGTAGATTTCTTTTTATCAAACGCAGATAAATCACTTAATAGTGCTAATGCATTGTATGACCTCTCAACTGATAAAGATATGCAAGAGAAAACAGGATATTTTGATTTTGATGGTTTTCTTTGGGTTGTAAATTCTTGCTATTATTCAATGTTTTACATGGCACGAGCTTTTCTTGAATCAGAAGGAATCAAAATTAAATCTCAACTATCAATACATGCAATCACATTTGATTCTGTAATAAATTTCTTTTATGTCAATAATAAATTAGAGAAAAAACTTATTGAGGATTTGGCTGAAAGTCTTGAAGAAGCATCGGAGATATTAGGCAAGGAAAAAGCTGATTTACTAATGGAAGATTATTTATTTGAAAAAGGAAAAAGAGCAACTTTTACATATAAAACTAAAGAGACAGTTCTTAAGTCAAAAGCAAAAACATCATTAGATAGAGCAAGACGATTTAATCTAGAACTAAGAAAAATAATCCAGTAATTCCCATCTAAGTTAAAGATTAGAATATAACATATATATGTGGGTGGAAATTTGAAGGTAATTTATTTGGTTTGACGCCGTAAACATCCTTAAAACCACCCCTTATTTAGGGTAGAAAAAAAGAAGAAAAAATAAAATTATTTTT
>CAYYOI010000030.1:0-18230 GCA_964473285.1 uncultured Methanosarcinales archaeon
CTCTAAATTATTGAGATGAACTTATATTTATGTCTTTTTAAATTACCAATGTCTTCCAGGTAAAGATTTAAATAAACATGAACCAAAAAATACATCATGCGTCTGTTTATTGCACTTGACTGCAATGGCTTCAAGCCTGTGCTTGATCCCATCGTTGAGAAACTTGAAGGCCCCGGTATTAAGAAAGTCAGTACCTATCATCTTACACTCGCATTCTTCAAGAATGCAGACCCTAAGGAGATTCTGTCTCAGTTGAATCTTTCTTATGAGCCCATAAAAGTGACTCTTCAGGGCCTGGGTCATTTCAATAAAAGGGTGATATGGGTGGGCGTCTCCCCTCAAAAGCCAATTCTACAATTGAAAAAAGAGATCGATATGCAGCTTGGACTGAATGATGACCGATATAACCCGCATATAACTCTAGCTCGCCTCAAACAAAAGATCGTGCTTCCACAAATCAAAGTACCAGAAGAATCCGCTTATCCAAGACTTTTCCTTTTCAAGAGCACACTAACAAAAGAAGGGCCCATCCATGAAAAACTCCATGAATTTTAGGTTCCAGAAACCAGAAACCAGCAGACTGATAGAAAAAGGCTACACTGCATTTGATATGCACTTTCATACCAGGTATTCCCTTGATGCCATTTCAAGCATTAACCAATCTCTCAGGAAAGCTCGAGCCAATGGATTTGGTGTGGCAGTCACAGACCACAATGAGATAAAAGGTGCCCGCAAGGCAATAGAGAGCCGCATAGCACAGGTCATACCAGGCATAGAAGTAACCAGCCAGGAAGGAATCCATACTCTTTTTTATTTTGATAATCTCTCTGAGCTTGAAGAATTCCATAACAGGACAATACGCCCAAGTGGGAATCCTTTTTTTATAGAACATCCAATCTATCAGCTTCTTGATCTTGCCTCAGATTACAATTGTGTCATATGCTCTCCCCATCCTTTCTCTGCGGGAGCACCAGGGCTCATGAATCATGACCTCTCCCTAGGAGTCCTTGATAGGTTTCATGCAGTTGAGATCATAAACGGATATAATACCCGTACAATGAACCGGAAGGCAGTTACACGTTTCAGAAATATTGGAAAGGCAATAACCGGAGGAAGTGATGGTCATACAGTCCATGAGTTAGGGACAGTCCTTACCTATGCTGACCCAGGTGATTTCCTGGAATCTCTCAGGAAACGCAAAACAAGAGTGATAGGCCATGAAGGAAACATTTTCGAAAAAGCCATTCTTGCCATGGTCAAAGAGGAGAACTACATGGCCCGCGCTCACAAGGAGAAAGAAGCTCTTCGCCTGATTGGCTCCCAGTGCAGGACAGAACTTTCCTACATGCGTGAGCGTCTGCATCTTCTTAAAAAGTTTCATTCCTTCCATCCTCCTAGTTTCTGAAACTGACAAAAGCTTTATAAACAACTCGCCATTTACAAGCAATATTGCCGGCGTATATCATTACGATGGTATACAAAGACTGCACAAGGCGATAAAGATTGCAGTTCTTATGAACTCAATTCTACTCGCGAAGGTGATTTACATGACAGAAGAAGAATTTTTAGTACCACAAGAACAGTATTTGAAAGCAGGTATCCATATAGGTACCAAGTTCAAGACAGGTTATATGTCAGAGTTCATATACAAGACGCGACCTGATGGGTTGTCTGTCCTGAACCTACAGCGTATAGACGAGCGTATAGGAATTGCAGCAAAATTCCTTGCCCGTTACGAGCCTGAAGACATTGTCATTGCAAGCCGCCGTGAGAACGGTTGGAAACCAGTAAACCTTTTTGGTAAGCTTACTGGAGTAAGAGTATTTGCAGGAAGGTATCCACCAGGAATCATGACCAACCCTAACCTGAAAAATTTCATCGAACCAAAGGTTATCCTGATAACAGATCCATGGCCAGATAAGAACGTCATCAAGGATGCTGTCCTTGCCGGAGTCCCTGTAATAGGATTGTGTGATACTAACAACCAGCCGGATAACCTTGATCTTGTCGTTCCCTGCAATAACAAAGGAAAGAAATCACTGGGTATTTTCTTCTATATCATTGCCCGTGAATATCTTAGGGAAAAACTAGGAAAAGAGATTACTCATACATATGAGGATTTTTCTGATGAGTGATTCCCTCCTCTTTTATTTCAAATATTATTTTTTTATCTTCAGGTATTGACCTGTGCTTTCGCAGGATTGCCGCACGTTGTGATTTGAGCCTTTGCAGCTCGATTAGACATTTGCTTTGGTATTTCAAAAGATCTCCTCCCACCATAGTGACCTTATTCTGCTCAAAGGATGTATAGACCTGGTTTGTTATGATAACAGGAATATCTTTGGTTCTTGCAATCTCAGATAGATATGATATCTGTCTCCCAAGCTCACGATTCAGGTCATAAAGTTTATCGCTTTTTCCTATTTCCAGCCTATAGAGCATTGCAATTGTATCAACAACTATAAGCCCTACCTTTTCATCAACCATCTCCTTTAACTTCCCGAAATCTTCCTTTTGTTTTGCAAAGGTTGTAGGCCTGAGAAAAAATATCTGGTCCAGAGCATCTTTTCCACCTTTTATCTGTTGGATCCTGTCCCCCGAGAACCCCCCTTCAGTGTCTATGTAGATTACCTTCTTATTATCCTTGGCGCATGCAATTGCCGCATGGATACAAACATTTGTCTTTCCGCTTCCCGCAGGGCCATAGATTATGCTTATTATGTCAGATTCAAAACCTCCCTCAAGTAGGGTGTCAAATACTTCATTTCCTGAGGATCTTCTCATGGTAAGCAAGCATTTCTCAGGCATTAAAAAACTATCGCCTAAAGATTTAAAAATCAACCCGCTTTATTCAAGAGACATGAACCGGAAGGTTATAACCCTCATACTCATATTTCTTGTATTTCTTTCTGTAAGGTTGTTATTTGCCTTTCAGGTTGAGACCTTCAGCGACGACAATTCCTACTTCTCCCTTCGGCAGGTAGAACATATCACAAGCACAGGCTTCCCCCTTTATGATGATGATCTTAGCTATGGCGGCAGAATCCAGCTTTTTTGTCCACTTTTTTATTATATCCTTGCATTCTTTAATCTATTTCTCCCCATAATATTTGTAGGAAAACTGGTTCCCAATATCATCGCAAGCACAATTATCTTTCCTGCCTACCTTCTTATCCATGATGTCACAAGGAACCAAAAACTATCTCTTATCATGTCTTCCCTTGTTGCAGCTGTTCCTATCTTCTTTTCCCAGACTGTTAATCATATCTCCCCAATGGTTCTGATATTTCCCCTTACCATTTTCATGATGCATTGTTTCCTGAACATCAATAAATCACATACTTATGTAAAACTGTTCATTGTAAGTATACTAGTAATGAGCCTTTCGCATATCACATCATACGTGGTGATTTCAGGACTTTTGGCATATCTCCTATTGCTCAAGCTTGAGAAAGTCAGGCAGACAAAAGCTGAGACCGAGATAATACTCTTTTCTGTCTTGTTTGTCTTCTGGACACAGTTCATCATATTTAAGCGCGCCTTTTTAGAATACGGACCTTCCATACTTCTCCAGAATATCCCTGAACAGGTAAGGATACACATGCAACAGATTGTGGTTCTTGACATTCTTACCCTGGTAGGAATAATACCTCTTCTTGGAGGGATGTACATAATCTACAAGTACTCCTTTCATGAGAAAAAGCGCCCCATCTATATCATACTCTCATTTTTCATAGTAATTGCAGTTTTCATAATGACTAATCTTATCCCCCTGGCAATAGGCCTGGTGTTTGCCGCGTTACTCATCACAGTCCTTTTTAGCCAGTCAGCAAAACTTGTGCTTCTCTTTATTGAACGCTCCAAGTTCAGTAACCTCCGAAAGCTCGTGATTTTGCTTTTTTCTTTAGGATATGCTTTTACGATAATCGTTCCGGCATTCCATTTTGCAGCTATCGAGATTGAGAACAGCCATACCTCCCAGGAGGTAGAAGCAATGGAATTCTTAAAAGAGAAAACCCCTCCTGATTCTGTGATCCTTACTCCCTACAACCTTGGTCATTTCCTGAATTATCATGCCAAGAGAAAGAACGTCGCAGACGGAAATTTTCTCCTTATTGAAAACATAAACCAAAGGTTCGAGGATATTGAGGAGATTTATAAGACAAATTTCGAGACTGAAGCTATAAACCTCCTTAATAAATACAGTGTTGATTATATCTATATTTCCCAGCGAGTGAAGGATTTTTACGGGATACAAAGGGTGGATTACATTACAGACCAGAATTGCTTCAGGCTGGTATTTGAGAAAGAAGATGTCCAGATATTCAGATCAATGTGTGACTTAAGATGAAAAAGTATATCAGATTTATAACCTATTCACGTCTGTTCATAATAGCTGCACTTATAACCACACTAACAATATGGCTCAGATTTATCCATGAAGGTTTTCTTCCTGTAGGAAACATTTCCTACAGGTATATGATACCACAAAATACAAGCAGTTTCCTTCTTGATAACCTATCCCTTGATCCCTTCATTCTTCTTGTATATTCTTCTGTCTCTTCATTCCTGATAATCGTATTGTCCTACTTTATCCTTAAGCGCTACATACGTGAGGATATGGCAATCCTTGGCCTGATTCTCTTTGTCATGTCACCAGCTTATATCTTCATGATTCTGCAACCTGCAGCCTCTACATTTGCCCTTTTGTTTCTCTTGATTGCCTGGTTCATTCATCCTTATTCTTGGATATCTTTCATCTTTTTGCTGGTAATCCCCATAATTGATTTCTACAGTGGTATAATCGCATTCATACTTTATTTTCCATTTGCAAAGTATCACCGGAAGAATCTCTGGTTGTCTCTTATGATCCTAATATCTTTTATCCCTTATATTTACCATAGATTTAAGGTACATGACATAAGTTTCGGAATAACTGACATGGGAGCAGAACTAGGTTTAGGCCTTTTCTTTCTTCTTTTATCAGTCATAGGTCTTGCCCATCTATGGAGACATAAGAGGAGGTACTGGTATCTTTTTCTTTCCCTTGTTTTGGTCTTCATTGTTATCCTATTTGATCCTTTTAACCATATCTTCCTGGTACTTCCCCTTTCTGCTATAGGCGCTTATGGCTTTCTTGCTATCTTCAGGCGCAATTGGGCCCTAGGCGACATAAAGCAAGTATCTGTTTTCCTCATTACTCTGGGTCTTCTTTTCTCTATGGTGGCATATATCGATAAAGAATCAGAAGCTTTTCCAACCCAGGATATTAAGAGTTCATACGAGTATATAGAAGGGACACCTGGAAAAGTTCTCAGTGCATCCTCCTATGCTACCTGGACCAGGTATTTTTCCGGCAAAGACCCTGTTTATGACCATGGCGCCAATGAAAGTATCCTGCATACACGATCATTAAGCACAGCACAGGAGTTTCTTGGTGAAAATAAAGTTTCCCATGTATGGGTTCATCCTAAGATGCTTTCAGGAGAGGTATGGGATGCAGAGGATGAAGGCCTTCTTTTTGTCTTATCCTCAGAAGAATTCGAGATGATTTATGATGAAGAAATAAGAATATGGTTATTTCTTGACTTTAATAAGATCCCCAACAGTTAGATTGTCGTTCTTTCTTGATTTTGGGCTTTCTGGTTTTTCAGAAGTATCTTCTTCTACCAATCTTATAGAAAATGTTTTTTCCAGTTTTCTTGCAAGGCTTATTGAAGGTTTTATCTTGTTTCCTTCAAGATTCTGTATGAAAGATACCTTCTCATTGATTCTTTTTCCGAACTGTTCCTGTGTAAGTCCTGCTTTTTCACGCGCATTACGTATCCTTGTGGCATAATCTGATACAATAAGATACTCTGGCTCTTCTTTTTTCTTCTTTACAGGTTTAGAAAGCTTTTTTGGCTGCTTTAAGACTTTTCCATGCCTTGAACATTCTTTGCAGGCATTGAGTGTAGTCCCTTCTATCTCTGTAGGGAACAAAGGAGCTTCCTTTCCACACAGGTCACATTGCATTTTTACTCCATGATAGATTTCACTTTTTCAGTAGCTTTCTGGAGTTCTACCAGTACCAGCCCAAGGTTTGTGTCAGAGTTAACTAGAGTAACCACAACAGAGGTAGTTCCAGCTCCCATCGCAACCAGCTTATACCCCTGAGTCTCTGTAATGACACGAAGAACATCTCCTTTTTTCAGCTCACTTACAGCAGTTTCCGCTGCACCAAACATTGTCGCGCTCATGGCAGCAAATGTTTCAGCATTGGTATCAGTATGAAAATCTGATGATACCAGCAGCCCATCTCTTGTTATTACTGCACTCCCTTCAACATCACCTATGGAATCAAGCTTATGGAGCACTTCATTCAGTTCTTCTTTTTTGGTAATTCCCATTATTATCCACCTTAGATTATCTTATCAAATAGTGCGTCAAGAGTCTTGTGAACGTCTTCTTTCTTTAGTTGGCATGGTTTCCCTTCTTCACCTTCTCCTTGCGCATGTAGTTCTATGATCGGTACATCAAGCCCCATCTTTTGCCTGATCTCCTCTACAGGAAGAGCTCCTTCCTTATTAGCCTTGTTAGCAGCCACAACATAAGGCAATCCTTCTGAGTTTGATTTCTTCAGCATACTAAGTGCCCTGCTGAATGTTCCAGGATCTGTTGCATCCACCATGACTATAACTCCAAGGCTTTCATTTCCAAGCATCTTAAGCAAAGGGTCAAACCTTTCTTGTCCCGGGCTTCCGAAGAGGTCTACGCTGAACCCCCTATAATCCAGGTGCCCGTGGTCAAGTGCGACAGTTGTGCCTATCCTGTCCACACTTACAGCAGTGTCAGATGCACTATGGACAAAACTTGATTTTCCTGCGTTGAAATCCCCAGTCACAAGCACTTTTGGAATATATACCTTTATGCCTCCGGGAACAACTACCTTGAATGGCACCCCTCTTTTGATAGGGTTTCCCCAGCTGACTTTAGGGACTGTAAAATATTCTCTTAGGATAACTTTCTCCTCTATCGCTTTCAGTTCTACTATACTGTCTGCAAGCTCCCTTACTTGTGTCGTGATCTCCTCTCCGTATGGCCATTCTGTAAAAAGAAAGACTCCACAGCTGTCATGTCTCAGGAAAAGATCTTTCCACTTTTTCATCTCTGTAAGAAGATCCTTGAAAGAATCATTTACAAGAGTTGAGAGTGAATCAAATATCACCACGCATTTTTCGTTTTGTGAAAGATGGTTCTCAATGACATTTGAGAATTCCTTAATATCCTTTGGATTACCCACAACAAGCTTTTCAGTGGATTCAGTATTGACTATTGCACTGTAAGCATCAATGAACTTGAAATTCCCTTCCTCTTTATGTTTTTTAACATCCCATCCTGCATCAGTTATCTCCTGTTCTATTGTATCAGGCCTTTTTGTCTGTACAACATATATCACATTATGGTTCTCTGATAGGATGCTGTTTATTAATTGGTAGCAGAATGGCGCATTTGATACACCTGGTTGTGTCCAGAATATCGTGGCAGTCCCAGGAATCAAACCCCCATCCAAAAACTCGTCCAGTTTTGGTATGCCTGTCTTAAATTTCACAGTTATCCCTCTTTTATTAGTTGTCTTTTTCTGAGAATCTCCTTGAATCTCTTGAATTCATCTGATTTTTTCAGATCCTCTATCTTTCTGCGAGGCAGGCGTTTTATTACATCTGTAGCAAACCTTGAGACCTCTTTCAAGTCTTCTTCCAGTTCAGAAGTTTCTTCAGACGTATCTTCCGTAACCTCTTGTTGCATTTCCGGCTTTTCTTTAAACATTTGTATTATTGATCTTATGAGGCCTCTTCTGCGGGATTTCAGCATTTTCTCCTGATTGATCAGTTCCTCCTCTTTTTGTTCTAATTCTTCCAGTTCGGTTATAAGGTAACCCTCATCATCATATCTTCTCGTATCTTCCATTGGTTCCTGTTTGCGGGTGAAAAAATTCTTCAGTCTTTCTTTGAGTGTAGGGGATGCCTCTATCTCTTCTTCCAGCTCTTCTTCTTCACTATCAAATTCTGCTGCAGCAAGCTCTTTTTCTACTTCTTCTTTTGGTATATCCCCTTCATATTCCTTTTTTTCTTTTGGTTTTTTCTTGAACAATCGCCTTAGAAGAGGTTTTTCTGTTTCCACAATCTGGACTCCGTTTGTGAGTTCCGGAATATCTTCTTTTTTTTCTTTCTTAAATATCTTCTTGACATTCAGCCTTTTCTTTGGCCTTCGTTTACTGCTAAGATAATTTCCCAGAAACTCATTGAATTCTTTTTGAGACATATAAACACCTGTGGTACAACAAAGCTTTTAACTTTTTATAGTTTTCGGAATACAGGTTTCAGGAATCCATTTTTTTTGAGAATTTTAAGTTTATGCTCTCCTCTTATTTAAAAAGACTAGGCATAACTTCAAGTTCTAATGAAATAAGTCAGACTTTTTTGGAAAAAGCCTCCATGGATCAAAATTTTTATAAACTCCTTTCGCACAAAGTCTTATATGAAAAGGGGACAGGTATCTCAGGAATACCTCATGATAATTGGTTTTTCTCTTGCAATGGTCACAGTAATATCCGGAATCTTCTTATTAACCGCTAACCAGCAACAACAGCAGGTCAGGGACAGTCAGATTTACCAGATAGGAAACACATTGATAAATACCGCAGAAGAGGTTTATTATCTTGGTGAACCTTCACTTAAGACAATAACAGTCTATATGCCTTCAGACATTGCAAAGGTTGAGACCCATCCTAAAGAGATAGTATTTGTGACCAATAATACCGGAACCGGCTCTGATATCGAATTTGTCTCAAAGGTTAATCTTACAACCAACCTGAGTCATATGGGTGGGAAAAAGTACATACTAGTCTATTCAAAAGAAGATCATGTTTGTGTAGTTGAGAAAGGGAGAGCAAAACCTCCCGGGTGCTAAATGAGAGGCCAGGTAGCGATCGAATTCATTGTATTGATGGGTATATTTTTTTTCATATTCCTTTTCATGTTCAAGGGTGCAACAGATCTTAAGCTTGAAGTATATGAAAAGCAGGAGGAATTTGCAGTACAGGACATGACCTTGAGATTAAGGCAGGAGATAATCACTGCAAGCAACGCACCAGACGGTTATAAGAGGGAATACAGTATGCCTAAAGTGATTGACCGCTACGATTATTCTTATAGATTCAACACTACTTTACGTTATGTGATGGTCAATACCTCCAATGCCCAGGCAGATTATGCTATCCCTAAGGTTCAGGCCAGCACCAACCCCGATGACCGGAATCTTACTATAACAAAGAAAGGAGGTATCATCTATGTTAACAGCACGTAAAGGACAGACATGGTATATGGACCTATTCCTTGGTATGGTCATCTTCATGATAGCATTCACTATCCTCCTCAAGAGTTCAACGAATCTCTCTTCTGAGAAGCAGGACCTTAGCGAAAGGATCAAGATTGAAGGAAGTCTCATGTCCAAGATGCTCCTTTCCGAGGGAATTCCCGGTAACTGGACCAATGAGTCAGTCTCCCAGATAGGTCTTCTTTCCAATAAACGTATAAATGCTACAAAAGTATCAAATTTTACAGCCATAGATTACGGTAGGACGCGTGACCTGACAAGGCTTCTTTTCGACTATCATTTCCATTTCACAAACGGAACTGACATAATCTCCATTAATGGCAGGAAAAATTTCGGTTATCCTGGAGTAAATTCTACCAATGTGACTAACCTTGACCCAGAATACCTCTTGAGGATAAATCGACTGACAATATACAATTCAAGTATTGTTAAGATGGTGTTGTACTTATGGCAATGAAAGGTTTTTTTTTCTCCATAGATGCGATTGCCGCATCAACCATTATAATACTTGGGATTGTGGCAATATCAATGGATCCTGTAGGAAATTCAATGGATTTTGATATCAATTTTCTTGCAGATGATACCATAGACGTCCTCGCAGAATTGAAGATCCACGAACTTGAAAGCACTTATGTAGATTCATTGATAGCAAACGGGAATATCACCCCGGCAAATCTAAATAATTCAGTTCTTGAGCAGGCACAGATCTTTTGGGCGGAAGGAAAGATTGACCTGGCCGAAGGGCTTTTGAATGATACCATCAGCCCTTCTCTCAAAGGCAATTACAGGTTCGGGCTGTTTGCAGATAAAGATGATATCCTTTTGAACGATTCAGCAGGGGTCATGGGAAACCTAATGAGCTACAAGAAATTTGTCTCAGGTATCCAGGAAGGAAAGAAGACCCATCAATTTATGACAAAGGTATCATTTACTCAGATTGAATCAAAACAAACCAATGTATTCTATTATTTTGGAGGGTTTGTTGGACAGGGAAATATTACTGCAAACATCACCCTTAACGATCTTGACGGATCAGATGTCACAGAGTTGGAGATTGATATAGACACCCCCAGTGGTTTCAATCTATACGTTAATAATGGTCATATGGGTCATTATAGTGTATCTTCCCCTTCTATGCGATCAGACAACTATATAATAAATTCAAGCCTTTCAAATTTCAAGAGCGGTGATAACCTTATCAGGTTCAATTTTGATGGTGATATCAATGAAAGCTATATTGGTGGAGGTTACATAAAAGTAACCTATGAGACAAAGAACAAATCAGACGAGAACCTCAGGTATCGTAATGGCAACGTTTACAAGAGACTCAGCTTGACCGGAATAGACGGTGCTATAAACATGTACGATTCCTTTTACATTCCAGGGGAAGTAAACTCCCTTAATGCAGTGATTGATTACATCGCAGAGCACGATGTGACAAACAGCACTAATACTTCCCTTTTCATCAATTTTGGCAATACCACAGTATACCGTTCTGATAATTTCTCCACTGGCAGGAAAAGAGTTGTCCTCAATTACTCTAACCTGACAAGCCATGGGATAAACAAGAGTTTTCTCAGCAGGAAGACAGTTCCGTTCAGGATAGGTTATTCAAACATCAACTACACAGTTACAATCCCCAATGTCACCGGCGCCGGCGACGCAATCCTGGTCACCGACAGGTCAGGAAGTATGGGTTATAAATTAGATGGGAGCTGGGGGGGTGAATACGCGGACACAACCTATAAAGATTGTATTGACTCACGTCTTAATGATCCTGATGCTTCAAGAATATATCTTGCAAGGTGTATAGACAAGGAATTCTCAACAAACATGCTTGATTCAGGATACAACAGGGTTGGATTAACAAGTTATGAAAGCAACCTTCTACTACCTTCACATGACTTATCTACTGATTACTCTTCTTTAAAGAGCACTATAGAAAGTTATCATGCTTCGGGAGGGACGTGTACTTCTTGTGGAGTTTGGGACGGAATACAAATTCTTCTCAATTCAGATAATTCGGTTATTACAAATCTTATCTCAAGAGAAAGCACATGGAAATACAATGCATCCTCTATCAATGAGTCTAATAATACCTGGGTTAAGTCAGAATATAATGACAGCTCGTGGAAAAGTGGAAAGGCGCCTTTAGGCCTAACCAGCGGACACACTTGGATAGACCCCGATTCCTTGGCAGGGACATCCATCACAACACTTTGGGATATGGCTGCTGACAGTGGAAGCCCTGAAATTGACTTCACTTCAGGCGTGAATTCAACCAACAATACATTCCGGATGGATTTGGATAAGATTTATTCGGATTTTACAGGCCCCTCCTTTGATGGATGGGATCACACTGGCAGTGTGTCTTTGGGTGGCGAGAGAGCTTATTTCTTTGACGATTTCGAAGATGGGACACTCAATCCCTGGACTTTAGATAGTGGGACCGGTGGGGTTGATACCACGTGTCCGGTTCATGGGTCCTGGGTTCTTGAAACAGGTGGCAACAACTGGTGGAACCCATCTATCATTAGACTACAGGACTCTACGAATTTATCTGGGTTTACTGATGCAACAATCTCCTTATGGATACGTAAGGGAGGTAACGGTTGCGGTGACAAACCAGAAGATGGTGAAGATCTTGAACTACAATATAACGACGGCTCGAATTGGCAAACCTTGAAGACATATCAGGCAGCAAGCTATAGTAATGGAGAATCCTTTGAAGATCAAATAACGCTGCCAGCTCCAGCCTATCATTCAGACTTTACAGTACGTTTTTTAAACCATGGCAGTTGGGGAAATAATGACAACTGGTATGTGGATGATGTGGAGATAAAGGCAAAACCAAGTGAACCCTTTGATTTAGTAGAATATTTATACGTTAATTCAACGGATGCCTCCTTAAACAGGACTTTCAATCGTGATTCAGGCAACCTTTCCAATGCATATTTCACCTTCACCTACGCGATCAACGATTCACTTTTTGCAAGCGAGGGAAATGTAAGTTGCAACCTCACTCACCCTGGAGGATCAACCACTTTATGGAATAGATCATGGAACTCTATAAACAATCCAGAAGGCATATTCAATGTAGAAAAAAGTATAAAAAGTTATCTTACATCAGACAGTTTTGATTATGAAATCAAATGCACTGCAAAGATGGGTCCCGGAAGCATGATCGCTTTTGATAACCTGAGCATCGCGCTTTCATACGGAGGCGATGATGGATGGGACTGGGATGATGATGACGGATCAGGACCTTACGGCTTTGATGATGATGCTAGATATACTCATAACAATGGTGAAATCATCATAAACTTCTCAGACCCTGACAATCAATGTACTGATAACGAGTGCTCTGGAGCATGGGGTGTGATGTTCTACGTGAATGAGTCACTTATCCAAAAGATCAAATCCGGAGCAATTAACTTATCCTTTAGTTATTCCTGGAATCCTGCAACAAATGAATTTGAGACATCCGGAAGTGCTGAGGATGCGGGTTACATAAAAGGAAGATTAATGACCCCTCTCCATTCCTATGAGCTTGGTTCTCATATAAGTTCTGTTAATGGAAATACTGGAAAAGAACTTGATTACATAGGAGACCTGGACTCTCCAAGATCAGAAAATATCAGTCTTGAAGTTAATAATCTTTTTGATGTAGCTGGATACTATTATCTTGATATTGGTGCATCATTGCTATGTACTGCTGATAATGAGCATGGTTCATTCACATTTGATGATATTTTATTGTCTGGTTCATACATAAATAACACAAAGGACTCTTACTATTTCCGGAAGGATTTTAATATCTATCCACCCTTATCCTATTATAGTGATTTCTTGCTTAAGCTAAGGGCTGACGATAATGCACAGGTATTTATCAATGGCGATGAAGTCTATAAAGATACAACACCCCAGACCGCCCAGTACTGGAACAAAGAGTTATCAATACCAAGCTCTTATTTCAAGGGTGGAAAGAATACGATTGCAGTAAAACTGATCAATAATGCAACCCCAAATGCAGAGTTTGATGCAGAACTGGAGGCAAATTACACTAATCCCAAAAGAGGAAAAGCAATTCTGATCATGAGTGATGGTGATGCCAATGCATGTGTAGGTTCTTGTAATAATTGTCCTGATGATTCAGACTCAAGTATTAATCTGGATGGGACTTGTCCAAATGTTGGAGGTGTAGGTTCAGCTACTGAGCAGGTTATTGGTATGGCATGCTGGGCAAATGAAGTCCATAACATAAGTATCTATACCGTTGCATTCGGTGATTCTGGGTCGGGAGAATTAGGCATGAACCTCACCGCATCCCTCTGCGACAATGAATCTAACTTCTTTACCAGCCAAAACTACTCAGGTCTATCAGAGATCTACAAGATGATTGCAAAAAGCATGATCGAGGATTTCCAGGGGAATTACAGCCGCCAGGCTTTGTCTATCGGAGATGATTTTGGTAAATCTGAACTTCTTCCAAGCTCTTATTTTGAATTCAACTATACAGTTCCTTCTAATGCCTACCCCGGCTACGATGATATATTCATTTCTGCAAACACTCTTCCCTTCGGAAATAATCTCACAGAAGGCAATTTCACTTTCATGGGTTCTTCAAGAAATATAATAGAGGCAGGCATTTCTTCATACTCCGGTGATCACTGGACAAATAACGTGACTGTAAACAATGGCACTCATAACTTTTCAGTTTTTACTCTTGGAGATTACGGTAAGGACTTCAAAAGGATGGGAGACCCATACAATGTAGGGATTCCAATAAAGCACATAAAGCATAATACCACCACAGGATTCAAGATCCATACAGGCTTATACCATAATCATACAGGCAATGGTTCAATGGATGATAGATTCTTTTATACCTTCACAATAGATAGCCTTGGCATGAATCCAAGCATTAGCGGCAGCGCTAAAGGTTGCAGATGGAATGTGACATACCTTGATGGCACATCCGAGTATATAGATCTCCCAATGACTTATAGCGGTCCCAAGACATGCTATTATCATAATGCAACCTATGATCGTAACGATAGTATAGATGCAGCAGCATACGATCTCTTCAGTCAGCTTGATATTGAAGGTAACCGGAAACTGGTTGTAAAACTTGATCCTAATTTCATGCAGGTGCGCACCTCTACAGTAGGTAACGTACCTTCTCTTTGGGGTCCATCATTAACTGAAACGAGGGTTTGGAAATGAGATTAAAGAAAGGATTTTTTTTCACAATACTTGCAATAGTTTTCATAGATGTTTTCCTGTTGTCATACCAATCTGACATATCTTATGAAGAGTTCAACAGCTTCTCAAGTATCAGTTCAAGGATAAACATGATGGAAGATTTCATCGAGAGTCTTGAACAGGACGCTGAACGGGCGTTGTATATTTCAGGCTATCGTGCCTTTATCACGATGAACAATTACGTTATCTCTGAGGCAGATCCTATCACTTCCCTGAATTCAACATACAAGGAGGTCATAATAAATGGGACATTGTATGGCAATAACACGCATACATTGCTTATGGATAACCAGACCCTTGAAGACTGGGTAAGTAGAGTTGGAAATCTTGCAGATGAACTTGATCTGAAGGTTAACATGACATTCTATAATGTTACAGTGTATCAGACCTCTCCCTGGAATATAAAGACAAGCATGATGATAAATTATACTTTAAACGATACAAAAAAAGCTGCTTCATGGAATAGAAATGGAAGAATAACAGCTGTTATCAAAATCGATGACTGGATCGATCCGTATTATGCAATGCATACAGGAGGAGTCATGAGACAGATCATTAAGACAAATATCACTGATCTGAATCATAGTTCAGTGACCTGGATGATGGGAAACAAGACCTACATGAATTCCACCCTTGCGCCCAGTTTCCTTGATCGCATCCAGAATAAGACCAGCCCTGACAAGAACGGGATCTTCACAATAATAAACCTTGACTCACAAGAGATAAAAAGCAATAACACAGACGATATCAGTATGATCGACCATTACTGGTTCAGAGAGGCAACAAGTGTACCAACTGCAGACATTGTAAACGTCACTAACAGGTTCTCATGGTTCAGGCTGGATCAGGATTACATGCATATAACAAATACACAAAATGAGACCATTTTCAGTTAAAGCCTTTTTTTCTCTGTAGATGCCCTTGCCGCATCTATGATAATAGTTTTCGGAATACTGGCATTATCCTCTGATCTATTCTCCCAGAACACTGATTTTGATATCAATCTCCTTGCAGATGATGCAATAGATGTACTTTCAGAGATAAAGGTAGGAGAAATAGAAGATCCTTATATTGATTCTTTGGTTGCTGATGGAAATCTCACCACAAATCACATGATCAATAGCGTGCTTGAACAGATCTTGATCTTTTGGGCAGAAGGAAAGCCGGATCTTGCAAAAGAATTGCTCAACATCACTTTGACACCGGAACTGAAAGGGACTTACAGGTTTGGATTCTTCGCTGATAACAATGAATCCTTGTTCAATGATTTCATAAAGAACCTAAATAACCTTATGGTTTACAAGAAATTTGTATCAGGTATTGAAGAAGGAAGAAAGACACATGGGTTCATGACAAAAGTTTCCTTTACTGATATCCATTCCAAGCAGACAAGTCTATACCATTATTTTGGCGGGTTTGTAGGGCAGGGAAATGTAACTGCAAACATGTTGCTCCAAAACCTTACAGATTCAGAGATAATAAGTATGGAGCTTGAACTTGATGTGGCAAGCGATTTCCTTTTGAATGTCAATGGCAATATTGTTGGTCTCTTCAATCATGCTGCAGGTTACAAGGAAGCAGATACATGGGTCATAAATGACTCTACTTCTCCAGCCATAGATGATTCATGGTTTGTAGATGGATATAATCTTATAACCCTTGATTTCCTGGGTCAGATGAATGAGAGTTATGTAGGCGGGGGGTTACATAAAAATAACCTATGAGACCAGAAATAAGAAAGATCCTTATACAAGATTCAAAAGCGACGATGCAATAAAAAGGATTCCTTTATCAGGTGTTAGTGGTGCAATAAACCTTTATGACTCTTTTTATATCCCTGGAGATATAAACTCCATGAAAGTTCACTTTGATTACATAGCAGACCATTCAGCAGATAATTCAAGCTCTCTCTCTTCTTCAATATAGGAAATGTTACTATATATCGATCAAGCAATTTTACCCTTACTCATCATAAAGAGACATTAACTAATTTCTCACAGATAAATCTCTCAGATATGGGTTTTAAGACTATTCCTTACCGTGTGGGTTATTCCAATCTATCATATGTTGTCGAATCAACTAATCATTCAGGCGCAGGGGATGCGATCCTTGTTACTGACAGGTCCGGAAGTATGGAATGGGTATTTTATCAAAACAATGATAACGGTAATTACAGGGATATATCCTATGAGCAATGCACAGAAGAAAGGCTCAATGACCCTGACGTTTCCCGTATATATGTTGCCCGTTGCGTTGACAAGGAATTCTCCTCTGACATGGTTTTGTCCTCTACTTATAACAGGGTGGGGCTTGCAAGTTATGATAGTAATCTTCTGGAGAACTTGCCTCTGAATGATGATTACCCTCCATTGAAAGAAAGGATCGAGCAATATGAGGCAAGTGGAGGTACCTGTACAGCATGCGGTGTATGGAGTGGTGTACAGTCTTTGCTACAGTCATCAAATTCGATAATTGCAAAGATGATCTCTAGGAATGATGAATGGTCATATTATGAGGATTTTCATCCAGGCCCATCATGGAAAACAAAATTTAATGAATCATGGCAGACAGGTAATGCTATCCTTGGTAGTGGCGATGTGCAGACCCTCCTTTATACCTCTGAGACACCAATAGAATTATGGGGTGAAGGTAATGATTCAACAGTAGATTTCTCTTCAGGTATTAACATGTCAGGTTCCACATTCCATTATGATTTGAACAAATCATTGTCTCAGTTAACTATCGAGAAAGGGGAATGGACCAAAGCATCTGAATACTTCACTGAAAACTTTTCAGAACTTAAGGGTTGGAAGTTTGTAGACCTTGATGATTCTACCGGAACAGATGCCTATGCAAACGGCAAACTTATTCATCTCAGCAAACACCTTGCCCTTCCAGAATACCTTTACTAATGGCTCATTCCATTATGCCGGTCATAAGAAACTTCTTGATGCAGGTATCTCTTCCTTCTCCGGAGATCATTGGACAAGCCAGGTCATAGTGAACAATGGAACAAATAATACCGTATTTTATCTTGGGGATTATGGTAATGTATTCAAGAGATTAGGAGACCCTTACAGGATAGGGATCCCTGTCCATTCTCTTGCTCAGAATAAGACTAACAAATTCTATATCCACACTGGAAAGAATGCCACAGAAAAACTGAATGGCTCCCGGGATGATCGTTTCTTTTACTCTTTTGTTGTGGGAGGTCTTGGTCTCTCTCCTACAGTCAATCCTTCTGCAGAGGGCTGTGCATGGAATGTGACCTATCTGGACAAGACAAGTGCAATAATTCCTATACCAGAAGATTACAGTGGGTCCAAGGTCTGTTATTACCATAATGCAACATATGATATCAATGATAGCATTGACCAGGCAGCTTATCAGCTTTTTTCACAGCTTGATGTTGAAGGCAACAAGCGTCTTGTGATAAAACTTGATAAGGGTTTTCTTCAGGTAAGAACCTCGACTGTAGGTTATGTGCCAACCCTTTTGGGTCCGTCAATGGCTGAAGCAAGGGTCTGGAAATAGAGTTTTTCGAATAAATAGTAGAATATATATATTATAAATTAGGATATCTGTCT
>CAYYOI010000031.1:0-11658 GCA_964473285.1 uncultured Methanosarcinales archaeon
ATATGGTATCCTACTATTTTGATATATATTTTCTACTATTTTTTAGAAAAACTCGATTTGGCTTGTATTTGTTCCTGAATGTTTGTTATGGTAAGAGATCAAAATGTGGACTGATTCTCAAAGGTTATGTATGACACTATGCTCCAGTTGGTAGGAATGCGCATTGATGAGAATCTTAAGTATGTTCCAGTTGAGATTGAAGTTGAGAGGAGTCCTGATAATTATTATATGAGTATTTTTGAGGATGGCCTGCAGAGAAGGGTGTATGTGTATCCGGGTTCATACGAAGAGGGTGCTTTCCTGGGTGATGTGCTTGAGGAGGTTATTTTCCATAGAAGAAGGGGGCCTTATATAAGCGTGAGCAGGATGAGAACAATGGGTTTTCCAGAGGATGTATACAATACAGGGCTCAGTGACTGGGAGGATTTCATGGAGAATCTCTTTGAGCGCAGGCGAGAGTATTTTAAACCTAAAGATTAATAAGGAATTGGTTCTTTTTTTTATACATGCAACGAAAGACTAAAGGTATAACTATCAACCCGTTGCAGACAGGAGGCCTGTTGACGGATGAAGCGAAGGAGACACTGGTTGAGTTTGGTGATGGGTATGCTATCTGTGATTTCTGTAAGGGAACACTTGATAAGATAGATAATCCTCCGATCAGGCAATTTGTTCATGAGACGCTTCCTGCTTTTCTTGGAGCTGATGCTGCGCGTGTGACTCACGGGGCAAGGGAGGGAAAATTCAGTGTCATGCATACCTTTACAAAGCCGGGAGATGTCATTCTTATTGATGGTAATGCGCATTACAGTACAGTGGTTGCTGCGGAGCGTGCAGGCCTGAAGATAATTAAGGTGCCTCATTCAGGTGAGCCTGAGAGGATATTGAATGTTGAGGATTTCATACCGCTTATCAAAGAGCATTCTCCTAAAATGATACTTCTTACCTATCCAGACGGAAACGTGGGTAATCTGCCGGATGCAAAAAGGCTGGGAGAGATTGCAAAGGAGCATGGTGTACTTTATGTGGTGAACGGGGCTTATGCGATAGGCAGGATGCCGATCTCACTAGGTGAGATAGGTTGTGATTTTCTTATCGGAAGCGGCCATAAGAGCATGGCTGCAAGCGGGCCTGTAGGGGTTCTTGCGACGAAGAAGGAGCATGCAGAAAGGTTGTTTGTTGAGTCAAGCCATAAAGGAAAAGAGCTTGAGTGCCTTGGCTGCGGTGTCAGAGGGGTGCCTCTGCTTACATTGATGGCTTCATTCCCTCATGTGCAGGAGAGGGTGAAACACTGGGATGAGGAAGTGAAGAAAGCACAGTGGTTCTCTGAGAGATTTGAGGCATTGCATCCTGGAATCAAGCAAAAGGGAGAGAAGCCGCATCGGCATGACCTGATGATGTTTGATACTGATGTGTTCTATGAGATCTCAGAAAAGCATCCGAAGAAACGTGGCTTCTTGTATCATGAGCTAAAGAAGAACGGGATCTTTGGGGTGAAGCATGGTCTGACTCAATCCATGAAGATATCCACTTATGGGATAAGCAAGAAAGACCTGGAAAGGATACTCAAAGTCTTTGAGGATATTATCAGGACTTACGCTTAGACACTGAGTACCCGTCAATCGTGTCCTTGATTTCAAAGCCTTTCTCTTTTATCTCATCACGGATCTTGTCTGCGGTCTTGAAATCTTTGTTGGCTCTTGCTTCTTTTCTTTTTTCAGCAAGGTAGGTTATCTCTTTTGGTATCTCTTCTTTTTCAAATATATCAAGGACCTGGTTGAAATTATCCATAGTCTCCAGGAGCTTTTGGGCGTCTGCCTTGGAAATATGTTCCTGCTTGTAGACGTAGTTGTAGAAATCAAAGACTACGGCAAGGGCTTTTGACATGTTGAGATCGTCATTGAGGGCTTCCAGGAACTGTGTACTAAACTCTTCTATCTTTTTGCCTGAAAGGTTATTATCATCTCCACTTCGTGATTCCAGGTACTTTTTCAGTTCATTGAGTTTTTTGATGTTCTTTTCTGCAGCATGGAGAGAATCAAAGGTAAGGTTCATATTAAGGCGGTAGTTGACACTCAAAAGCGCGTATCTTATCGCCAGTGGACTGAACCCTTTGTTGATCAGGTCAGTAACACTGAAAAAATTGCCTTCAGACTTTGACATCTTCTTTCCATTTATCATTAGATGCTTTACATGAAGCCAATAGTTGATGAATTTCTTATTGGTTGCACCTTCAGATTGCGCGATCTCACATTCGTGATGGGGAAATACGTTGTCCTCACCACCTGTGTGTATGTCTATGGTCTGGAAACCTTCAGGATCAAGCTCAGGTCTGAATGCATTGGTCAAGTACTTGAATGACATTGCTGTGCATTCGATGTGCCAGCCAGGATAGCCTTTTCCCCAGGGGGAATCCCATTGCAGGAGATGACGTTCGTCACGTATCCAAAGTGCAAAGTCGCCCCGGTTTCTTTTTTCAGGATTGACATCTATGCGGGCTCCTGCCTGGAGACTCTTTATGTCGTTGCCTGAGAGTTTTCCGTAATCCTCTTTTTTTGTGATGTCGAAATAAACAGTGCCGTTGACTTCATATGCGTATCCATTATTCATCAATGCTTTTGTTATCTCTATTATCTCGGGGACATGCTCGGTTGCTTTTGGGAATGCTTTTGGTTCTTTGAGGCGCATCTTGTAGAACTCGTCGAAGAATTTTTTGGCATAGCGTCTTGAGACCTCAAGGGGTGTAATGTTTTCTTCTTTTGCAGTCTTTAGTATCTTATCTTCCCGTGAATCTTCATTATCATCCACCATGTGACCTACATCTGTGAGATTTATCACCTGGTCAACCTCATAGCCATTGAGTTCAAGTGTCCTTCTTAGGATGTCGGCAAATACATATGCCCGAAAGTTTCCTATGTGGACATCCTTGTAGACTGTAGGCCCGCAATTATACATCCTGACCCTGGACTCTACTGGTATGAATTTCTCAGGTCTTCTGGTAATTGTATTATAGATTGTTAATGCCATTTAGTCAATGAAGTAATGTTCATTTATAAAATTTGGTAAGATTTATATACAGTCTCCTCTTAATCTTTCTCATGTTTGATGTCCAGAAAATCAAGGAACAGGCTTCAAAGGATTTTGAGAAGACCTGGCGTGAGACCGTAGATCTGATACCAAAGAATACAAGTATAACACTTGGGAAGGGGAAACCTAACCTGTTTCGTGACATGGTTGAAAGGTGTCGAAAGCTTCTAATTGAGATGGGATTTTGTGAGATGGAAAACAAGACAATGATACCTGCTGATGAGGTATATCTTCAGTATGGTCCTGAGGCTCCGGTCATCCTTGATAGGGCTTATTATCTTGCAAAACTTCCAAGGCCTGATATAGGGCTTTCAGATGATAAGATCAGGCAGATAGAGGAAATAATAGGAGAATTTGACAGTGATGTCCTGCGGGAGATATTGCGTTCATACAAGAAAGGGGATATAGAAGGGGATGATTTCGTGGAAGAGCTGGTAGTAAGGCTGGGGATACCTACAGACAAGGCTACCCTGGTGGTAGAGGAAGTCTTCCATGAGTTCAAGGAGCTTTCTCCCCAACCAACATCTCTTACTCTAAGGACGCACATGACTGGTGCATGGTACAAGACCCTTGCTGCTTTGCAGGATCACAGGGATTTTCCTCTTGCTCTTTTCTCTGTTGGTCCTCGTTACAGGAATGAACAAAAGGAAGATAACGGGCACCTGAGGGTGCATAATTCTGCGTCAATGGTCATAATGGATCCTGATATGTCTCTTGAAGCTGGAAAAGAGATCGTTAAGCAGTTCTTGCTGAAGCTTGGGTTCTCGGATGTCTGTTATGAGGTAAAGAAAGGGACCTCTAAGTATTATGCAAAAGACCTGGAGGAAGAGGCTTTTGTAAAGATAGGGGACAAGTGGCTTGAGATAGGGGATATTGGAATGTACTCAGTTATCTCACTTGCCCAGTATGGTATAAAGTATCCAGTGTTCAATGCAGGCTTTGGGGTTGAGCGCTTGTGCATGGTCCTTAATTCTATATCTGATATCCGTGAACTGGTGTATCCGCAGTTTGGTAAGGAAAGCTTTAGTGATGAAGAGATTGCACATTCTGTATATTATGTGAAAGAGCCACAGACTGAGAGAGGAAAGATGATTGCTGATGGAGTCGAAGCTGCAGCACGTGCATGCAAGGACATGACTGCGCCATGCGAGAAGGTTGCCTATGAGGACAGTACAATATGTGTTAAGCTGCAGGAGAAAGAAGAAGGAAAGAAGCTTTTGGGGCCAGCATGCATGAATGAGTTGTATGTGAAGGATGGCTGCATATCATGCAAAGAAGGAATCCCTGTCAACAAATCCATTATCCAGGCGCTTTCCAAGGCTGTTGCCAGGGAGACAGAGATCACATCAGAAGATTTCACTTATAATGTGAAGATCGCAAAATCATTGCCCCAGGTGAACATGCAGATACCAAGGGAGGTCTCATTGTTCATACAACAGAAACAGTATACTATAGATGTATCAGGGCCGGTGTTCATGGAAGTCGAAATCCACTACAAGTGATTTTACTTTTTCTTTTACATAAGGGTCTGTTTCCATGGCCCTGAATAATTCTTGTGGGTTCTTGTATCTGCTTTTTACTTTTGCATAAAGGCGGCCATCCTTTATGAAGGCGTCAGGGTGCTTTTCTTTGAACCTTTCTGCATCTTTCTCTGCGTCCAGGGGAGGGCCGGTCTTGATGAAACTGTCTTTGGTCTCTTGCTTTACAGCGTATGCAAGGTAAGCCTTGTCGTTGAATTCCCAGTCTGAATCGATGAGTCTGAAATCATGGAATTCCAGTTGTTTTGCAATGTACTGGTAAACTTTTCTTATCTTGCATCCGATAACATCCTTTTTTCCTTTCAGGGGTTCTATTGTTATCAGTGTGACATTCTCTTTTGTGGTTAGTCTTTGGGAGAGAGGTTTTTTTATGAACCAGGATTCGCCAGGGGATTTCAGGTATCCTGTTGCAATGGAACGAAAGAGATCATATTTCTCTTTGCTTAGGGATGCTGCTGCATTTCTTCCCGGGTCCACAGGATCGATAAGTATCAAGGGGCTTATCTTTGACTCGTTTATCTCATGGACTGGGTCTTTGTGATGACCTTCTATATCAATTATTGTCTGCTCATTCCATCCTGATGCAGCCTTCAGCAGCGGTTCAAAACCCTTGTAAAAAATAGTGAGTATCTCCAGGCAATAACCGGATAACCCCTGGATGTATGATTCTGCGCCATAGACCTTCTGGGCTTTTGCAAAAGCTTTTGAAAGTCTTATCTCATCAGCCATTTCCCTGTGCTGTTGTACCCAGGCAACATGTAGTGGACTTACATCGGTTATGTTATGGGCCTGGTCTGCAGAATCAATCTTTACTATCGGTATTATCTCCACCAGATATCCGTCTACTATTACCTGGAAATAGTCCCTGCTTCCATGCACGCGGGTGTAATCAAATCCGCAGTCACCTAGTGTATTTTCAAGCTGTTCTGAGATATGGTCTTCCTTTGGAAAACGGACGAAGAGATCGATGTCCTGGGCTTTTCGAAGCCAGGTGTCTTTTGCTATGCTTCCGCCGACAAAAACCTCGTGCCTGGTTGAGATAGGTCCAACTACCTTGTCTATTGCAGCCTGGATACGGTCTCTGTCTTCTTTTGTTGGGCGGAGCTTTTCTATCATGCATTTAAAAACCCTATAGCTCTATAAAAAACCATCGAAACATTAATATAGAGAATTTCTGGAAGGTCTGGTATGGATATCCTGGTGGTGAGTTCGCTTTCGTATGTGTTTGTTGCGGTGGTTCTGGCGCTTGCTATACGTAAGTTCCTGCTTGTGCCTGTGCGATTGCTGCTTCTTATAAGTGGAATTGTCTTGGGTTCAATCACTCTCAACGGGCTTGACCTGATAACTGTGCCAGGAGCCGGTATTGAGCTTTTTACAGGAATCCTGCTTTCCATGCTGGTATATGACGTGTTCTCGCGGTTCCGGCCTATGTATCATGACAGTATCCATGACCATAGCCTGTCTATCCTTGTTTTACAATTAGGTGCCTTATGCCTGTTTCTGACATTGTTCTTTATGCTTTTCTTTGATTTTATCTCTGCATTGCTCTTCTCAGTGCTATTGCTGTCCATCACTCAGTTTGATATTGATGTCAAACAGATGTATCGGCATTTCCTGCGTGAAGAATCTGTTCTTTCAAATGTCTTGATGCTTGCGCTTTTTGTCCCTTTGTTCCTGATACAGTCTGAAGCTAATGCATTGTATATGATCGGGACCGGTATGGGGGTTGGCTTGTTGATGGGGCTGCTTTTCTTCCGCTTGATGCGGCTTAGCGGGCAGATGGGCACATTATTCCTGTTAGTTGTCGCAACATACCTATTGGCAGAAAACCTTGGGGGAATGGGTATAGTTTCCACGGCAGTGCTTGGGCTTTTCTTTGGCAACACGAGAAAGAAGCAGGAACTCTTTGAATTCTCTGCAACCCTTGCTTATGTTGTGGAGGTAATATTGTTCGTGATTGTAGGGATTGTGATTCCTGTGGAGTTCACCCCCTCAACGCTTCTGATCTCGTTTGGGGCAGTAATGGTCTATTACATGGTGCGTTTCCTTATCATCAATCTTACTCATTTTGAATTCAGGGAGCGTCTTTACATGTCTTTTTGTGCGCCAAAGGGTACGTTTGTCATAGGTTTGCTATTGTTCTTGCCTATGTATCCTTTCTCGGGGATCGGTGTCTTGGTTGTAATGTGGAGCCTTATCATATCGTTTATAACTGCTGCAAATGAAAGGAGGATTGTAGGATGAGAATAGGTGTTGCAGGATCAGGAGGGAATTACAAAAACGCTTTTTCCTTTTGCAAGGCGCATGGGATTTCTGCTTTAGAGGTGGCTTTCACTCATGGTGTGAGGATGTCAAGGGAGAAGGCGCGTGAAGTGGGCAAGCTGGCAGTTGAGTATGGAATCCAGCTGAGCGTGCATGCGCCATATTATGTGAATCTTGCAAGCATTGATGAGGAAAAGCAGGTCTCTTCTGTAAAAAGGGTGCTTGACTCGTGTGACAGGGCATATTATCTGGGAGCCCGGTGTGTCGTATTTCATCCAGGGTTTTATCAGAAAAGGAATCCTGATGATGTTTATCCACTTATAAAAAGAAGGATAAAGGAGTTGATGGAGTCAGTTCCTGAAGGTGTTGTGCTTTGTCCTGAAACTACAGGGAAGGTCAGCCAGTTCGGGACTCTTGAAGAGCTTTTGAGGCTGCAGGAGGAAACAGGTTGCGGCATCTGTGTTGATTTTGCCCACATGCTTGCCAGGTACGGTTCTGTTGATTACAAGAAGATACTGGAACAGTTGTCTGAGCCTATCCATGCTCATTTCTCAGGAATCCAGTATGGGGACAAAGGAGAGATAAGGCATATTCCGACTGATCGTGAAGAAGCACGCAGGCTATTGAGACTGTGCAAGAATAAGGATATTACTATAATCAATGAGGGGCCTGATCCATTCGGGGAGGCTGCAATGATGATGGAACTATGGCCATAATTGCATTCTCATTCTATCTGAGGGTTTTGGCGCGGTTCCTGATACACTGGCGTTTGCCTTTCCTTTAAGGCTGAGATCAAATCGGGTGCCTGGCTTGAAGGGAGTGGGGTCAAATGTTATCATGAAAAGCTCGTCCTTTTCAAGCAGGTCGTCTGCGTCACCTTCCAGGAAGTCAATCTTGTATTCTGGGTATTCAAAGCTCTCGTTATTGAATTGCACGCTAAATCCTTTCATATCCACTTTTTCTGAGCCATTGAGCTTCATAAGGATCTCTATCCGGTAGAATTCGTCGATTATATATCCCCTGACTTCGGTAAGCTTGATCTTTTTGAGATCTTCTTGGGTTTTGATTTCTTCTTTGTCAGTATTCCCTGATACTTTTTGGATGCTATCCGGGCTTGGAGCGCATGCTGTCATTAAGATCAATAAGAGTAAAGCAAGGGGGATTTTCATGAGATTTTTTAAATGGATTTTCTTTTTAAATATTGTGATGGGCATTGGAATGGACAATAAGCTTTATAAAGGAACATATATCTCTTCTTGATGATAGATGAAAACAGTCATTTTGGACACCAATTTTTTATTGATACCTGGTTATTTTGGTGTTGATATTATCGATGAAATCGATAAGCTGCTCGGGACATACGAGCTTGCTGTCGTCGACAAGACGTTCAGGGAGCTTGAACATGTGGGGCAGAAAGGCAAGGAAAAAAAGGCTGTCCAGCTCGCCTATAAGATCATTGAAAACAACAAGATTAATATAGTAGAAACCAACGATTTTCGCCACGTGGATGCCATCATTCTTGATATGGTGACAAAGGATCATGTGGTGGCTACACAGGATCGTGCTTTCAGGAGCAAGCTGAAAGCGAAGGGGATACCAGTGATCATTTTGCGGCAGAAACGCTATTTGCAACTTGTGGAGGCATAAAATGTTTTATCGGTCAAAGATTAAAGATCACATACGTGTGCAGCCAAACCTTTTCGGGTTTGACGTGGAAGAAGCAGTCTTGAAAAAGATCAAAGAGAAGTTCAGTGGTTACATAGACAGGGATATCGGTATCATTATTGATGTTATAAAAATCAACAATATCGGAGAAGGTGTAATCATCCCTGGTGATGGGGCTGCATATTATGAGGTGGAGTTTGAGCTTATGACCTTCAAGCCTGAGTTGCAGGAGGTTGTACTTGGTCGTGTCAAAGATATTGCAGATTTTGGTGCATTCATCAATTTCGGACCAATTGAAGGTATGATCCATATATCCCAGACAATGGATGATTTCGTATCATTTGCAAAGGACAAGACTCTTATGGGCAAGGAGAGCAAGCGTGTTCTCAAGGTTGGGGACTTGTGCCGATGCAGGATCATCGCATCATCATTCAAGGACGTTACCAACCCAAAGATTGGGCTTACAATGCGACAGGTAGGTTTGGGCCGCCTGGATTGGCTAGAGGAAGATAAGAAAAATGGCAAGGAAAAAAGCGTGTAAGAAGTGCAAGGCATTTGTCAGTGGAGAGGAATGCCCGTTTTGCAATAATAATACCTTTTCAAACACCTGGAAAGGCAGGGTCTATGTGTTCGATGCAGAGAAATCTGAGATTGCCGAACGCATGGGTTTTGTGAAAGAAGGTGAATATGCTATCAAAACACGGTGATTGTAATGGAACTTAAAGTGAAATCAGAAACAAGTGAACCTTTGTATTCACGCAAAATAGTGGAACTACATGCGACTTTCGAGGGAGCTACTCCTTCAAAGGACAAGTTCAAGGAAAAGGCAGCAAAGACCATAGGTACAGAAGCTAATCTTATTGTTGTAAAGAAGATTGCAACATTATTCGGAAAGCAGGAAGCAGATTGTACTTTTTATGTCTATGATTCAGAGGCTGCGCTAAAACAGCTGGAAGGTGAAACAGATGGGAAAGAAAAAGCAGAAGGGTAAGAATCATCCTGTTTATGTCTATAAGATGTATGAGGACGGAAAAGCAAAAAACCGTTCATGCCCAAAATGCGGAGTCGGTGTTTTTATGTCAAAGCATAAGGACCGGATGCATTGCGGAAAGTGTGGGTATGCGGAATTCATGAGTAAATCTTAATCATAGTGAGAATAGCTATTTTTACTGATACTTTTTTGCCGCAGGTGAATGGTGTTGTAACTTCTACAGTCAAACTTGCTAAAAAACTCGCTGACAGGGGACATATAATCCATATAATAGCACCAAAGTTTGAGAAAAAGGTAAGATTCAATTATCCGGGAATACATGTAAGAAGGGTAGTGGGGATCAAGGCAGGTTTTTATGAGGATTTTAAGCTGACGCCATTGCTGAATCCTTTGCTCTACAATTATATCAAGAGGAATAATATTGATGTCTTTCATTTTCAGACTCCCATGAACCTAGGGTTTGAGGCTTTTTTACTGGCGCGTTTCTTCAAGAAGCCTTTGATTGGCACTTTCCATACTTTTTTTGCTGACAAGGAATACCTGAAACATTGCGGGCTCAGAAGTGAGGTATTTGAGCGGTTGGCCTGGACTTATGCTACTTTCTTTTATAATCTGCCGGATGTGGTAACATCTCCAAGTCGCGAGACCAAGCGTGAGCTGGTCAGACAGGGGTGCAGGGTTCCTATCAAGATTATTTCAAATGGGATAGGTAGTCAGTTTGATAATTCCAGAAGTGAAAGGGTCAGGAAAAAGTATGATCGTGGAGGCCTGATGCTTGTATTTGTGGGACGATTGGCTCATGAAAAAAATCATTTCTTTCTTATGGATGTGATGAGAGAAATATATGAGAAGGATCCTTCTATTGTTTTGTTGATGGTAGGTGATGGTCCTCAAAAGGATGAGATAAAGGCCCGGGCACCAAAAAACGTGATTTTCCTGGGAAGTATCAAACATGATGCTTTTGTCAGGTCAGGCATACTTGGTGCTTGCGATGTGTTCTGCACTGCATCAAAGACTGAGAACCAGCCTGTTTCCATAATGGAGGCTCAGGCAAATGGGCTTGCTTGTGTCGGACCAAGGGCGAAAGGTATTTCGGATCTGATAAAACATAAAAAGAATGGTTTGCTTGTGAAACCAGACAGCAAAAGGGGATTTGTGAATGCAATCCTTTCACTGCGTGATGAGAAGTACAGGAAACAGTTGAGTGAAGGTGCTCGTGTGACAATAAAGGAACATGATATGGATAAGGTTGCTGACTGCTGGGAAAAGGTGTATAAAGGATGATCTTTTGTATAGGGTTATCAAAGACTGCGACTACGGCAGTATCTCATGCATTATGTTATCTGGGTTATAATGTGAAGCATTATCCATTGGATTGCTTTTACCAGAAAAATGGCATGGTGCATCTTAGGCCGGAGCAGGTGGCAAAATATGATGGTATAAGTGATACTGTAGCTGCCAGATTTTTCAAGAAATTGGATGCGAAATTTCCAGGATCATATTTCATATATACTACAAGGGAACTTGATTCATGGCTTAAGTCTTGCGAAAAGACTTTTTGGTATGGCCAATTGTTCAAGCAAAGGGATAAGGCTAATCAATTGCATTATGAATTATACGGTGCAATCGATTATGATAGCAAACAGTTTATTCAGGGTTATAAGAAACATCATAAAGCAGTCAATTCTTATTTCAAAGGACGCAATGATCTTTTGGTCATGGATGTTACGAAGGGAGAGGGATGGGATGTACTTTGTCCTTTTCTTGGAGTGGATAAGCCAGATGTGCCTTTTCCAAAGGCGGATTGTTTCTGGGCTGGGTTCTTTAAGAAAGTGCCTGTCCAACGCTTGCGAGATTTATGGCCTTTTTATCTGAGAAGGATTCCTTCTTGGTCTACTTAGTATCTTTTTTTGTTTCTTCAGTAGTTTCTGGTTTTTCAGTTTCTTGTGGTTCTTTACTTTCTGTCTTCTCTTCAGTTTCTTCTTTAGTAGTCTCTTTTGGTTTCTCTTCTTTATTTGTTGTTTCTTCTGTCTTTTCTTCGGTCACTGGTTTCTCTTTACCCTTCTCTTCAGTTTTTTCTTCCTTCTTTTCTGGTTCTTCAGTTTTCTCTTCTTC
>CAYYOI010000031.1:11758-17087 GCA_964473285.1 uncultured Methanosarcinales archaeon
TTCTTCAGTTTTCTCTTCTTCTGTTGTTGTTTCTTCTGTCTTTTCTTCGGTCACTGGTTTCTCTTTACCCTTCTCTTCAGTTTTTTCTTCCTTCTTTTCTGGTTCTTCAGTTTTCTCTTCTTCTAATTCTGTTGGTGTTTTTTCTTCAGTTTCTTTTGGTTTAGTTGTTGTTTCTTCTTTTGTTTTTTCAGTAGTTGTTTTTTCAGTTTCTTGTGGTTCTTCTTTAGTCTCTTCTGTTTTCTTCTCTGTTTTTTTAGTAGTATCTGTTTTCTTTTTTCGTGGTTTCTTCAGCTCTATCTGCTGCATGATAAGAAGATCTTCAGTTGAGAGTTTTGACTTGTTCTTTATCTTGTCAAGGACCTCTTCTTCCTTGGTCTGGAGTTCCTTTTCCATCTCTTTTCGCTTGAGTTTCTTCTTTTTTGCTGATTCTCTGGATTCTGAGGTCTCTATTTCGCGGACATCTCTGAGTTTCTCTCGTAGTTGCTTGTTCTTCTCAGTGTATTCCTTTTTGAGTTCGAAGAATTTCTTGTAAGCATCCTGCTCTTTTTTCTTGAGCTCGTCAATCTGGGCAGAGACTTTTATGATGTTCTCGTGCTTTTCCTGGCTCTCCTTTGCGAACTGCTGTATCTTCTTATGATTTGCATCTGCGTCCTTTTTCAGTTTGTCTATCTCTTTGGAGAGGTCATGGGATTTCTCCCAGATGTTGCTGACACTGCTTGCTTCATTATATTGTTTGCGAAGTGTCTTTATCTTTTTCATGATCGCTTTTTCGCGATCAAAAGACATGGGTTCAGTTTCAAGTTTCTTTTCCAGGCTTTCAATATTCTCGACAATCTTTGAGGGGTCGCCTTCAAGGTTGTATTTGGTCTGGATAGTTTTCTTCTCTTTCTTGATGTCTTTGATGTCTTTTATCTTGTCGTTGATCTCTTTGTTGGCTTTTTCACGTATAGCCTTGAGTTCCCTGACTTTGTTAGTGAGTTGATTTCGCTGTTTCTTCTCTTCTTTGATCCGGTTTATGGCGCTTGCTATCTCTTTGGCATACTTCTCTTTTTCCTTGAACCATTTCTCCTTCTCAGTATTAAGTTCATGCAGCTCTTCCTTCAACTGCTTCAATTCATCTTTTACTGTATTCGCTTTCTCAGACATCTATCGAACCCTTTTTAATTTAAAAAAAAATTTAACCGAATAATGCGCCTAGACCGGCTGCAGCATTCGCTTCTTCTTTCTTCTTGTCTCCTTCGTCGTCTTTCTTTTCTTCTTTGCTTTCTGTCTTCTCTTCAGCAGGTGCTGCTGGTGCAGCGGCTGGTGCCGGAGCGACTGATGCATTCTTGATTGCCTCTTCTATGTCGATCCCTTCAAGTGATGCGACCAGAGCCTTGATCCGAGCTTCGTCAGGTGTGACTCCTGCGGCTTCAAGAACCTTTTTGACAGTGGCTTCGTCTACCTTTTGTCCTGCCTTGTGGATAAGCATTGCAGCGTATATATATTCCATTTTGTACCTCCTAACTTTCTAATGCCTTTAGGGCGCTCATCTGTGCATGAGCTTTTGAGAGTAATGTCTCAACTGTGTCCTTTGTCAAAAATGCAGCCTCAAGGCTGAGTGCCTGGGCTTGTGTATGCGCCTTAGTGACTAGTATTGGTGCGTTGTCTGTTGTGATGTGCCCTATCTCAATGGAGAGTGAAAGCGCATCCTGTGCTGCGGTTGCGAAGTTCGCTTTCAGTTCACCTTCATCAACATCAAGCACATTCTTGGTGAAAATTGTACCATCCTCGTAGATTGCAAGCAGATCAAGACCTACTGACATTGGTTTTATGTCAAGCCTGCCTAAGATCTCTGCAAGTTTTGGACTTATCTCTTCTCCTTCCTTGCAGACTACCTTATCTTCCTTGATTGCTACCTTGCCGCCTTCTACACCTGTTTTCATGCCAAATGAACCCAGTTCGCCTATGATCGGCCCAGGTGCGAAATTGGTTGCGCCAGCTTTCACTTCAATATCTTTTGGTGCAGTCTGTCCTGCTTTTGCAGGTGCACTGCTCTGGCTTTTCTTGATTGTCCTGTAAAGTGAGAATGGATTGTCTTTCGTGAAAAGCAGAGCTGGCATACCACGGAAATAATTTTCCAGTTCCTTTATGTTATCCTTCTTGACCTGTTCAAAAGCAATTCGCATGAGCCTTTTCTTGGTCATGATAATCTCTACTTTTCCCCTGAGCTTTTCCCGCATCTTCTGGAGTTGGGGGGCAGGGAGATTTTCCATGTCAATTATACCTATTATGGGGTATTCCTGCATTAATTTACTGATCTTTGCAACAGTTTCTTTCTTATGGGGTGCTACATGTGCCATTTTTATTCTCCTATCTTAACTGGTTTACCCATAGTAAGCTTGATCATGGATTCTTTGATATTGTTCTTTTCCAGAGGCAGGTGATGCATAAGCTGGTCATATATTGACATTATGTTGTCTGCTATCTTCTCATCATCTGAGTCTTCCTTACCGACAATTGTCTGGTACATGAGATGTTTCTTGACACTGATATGAATCACTTTCTGAAGGCGTTCTTTTACTGTCTGAAGATTTGCGTTTGGCGGAACTACGCAGCCTGCCTTAGGGTTTGGCATCTTTCCACGTGGTCCGAATGCTCTACCGAATGTCTGAGCGATCTTGCTCATCAGGTTTGCCTGGGCAACAAAGAAATCATAGGTGTCTGCGAATTTCTTTACATCCTTTTTTTGGGTGAAGGATTGAAATTCGTCATTGTGGACTGCATGATCGAAAGATTCCTTTGCCTGCTCCCATAGTTCAGTTCCTACGAGCCCGCAGATACTAACCGGAAAATCTTTAGGATGCGGAAGATCCACGAAGAAATCAACCTGTTGGTCAGGTTTTTTTAGATTAAGATTCTTGAGTGTGATAATCAGGTCTATACTTTGTTTGAAGTTACGCTTAGGCGTGTTTTCTTTTGCTTGTTTTAATGCGTTGAGCACTTCTTGTCGTTTCATACTCTAACCTCCACCCTTCTATCTGCCATCGCAGATAGTCTCTGGGATGAATCTGGGAAATTGGCTTTCCTTTATAAAACTAACTGTTTTCCTGAGTTTTCCGAGAAATCCGGTTTATATTTTAAGATACTAATGCAAGTTACTTGCTCTGGCTACTCGCATGAATACAGGTTAATTCAAGGTTTTCCATAAAAAGGCATTTCTGCACTGTTTTAATGCGGTTTTCCTTTATTTAGCTACATAAATATTTATAAAATGACCTGTGTTCACCGGGGATAGGTGAATAAATTATGCGACGAACAAAACTAACCGGATTCTTTTATGCTTAGTTGCATTACTACCTGGGTAATTCTAGGAGAACACGTTAAAGCTTATTTTTCCCAAGGAGGGATAGTATGTTATCAGTAAGGCATGTGAATAAATATTTCAGAGACGAGGAGAAGTCACGTTTGCTGGACCTCTTTGTAAAGCCGCCAAAGGACCTCTTGTTCCATTCAGTAAAAGATGTAAGTTTTCGTGTAGGTAAGGGAGAGGTATTCGGAGTGCTTGGGCCTAATGGATGCGGCAAATCAACTCTCATCAGGATGATTACCACATTAGTCACACCTGATACAGGGAGCATACGCATAAAGGGGATTGATGCAGTCAAGCATCCGGAAAAGGTCAAGGATCTTATAGGTAGGGTGAGTGTTGATGCGTCATTTTTCAGGAAGCTTTCATCACTTGAGAACTTATCCTATGCAGCAGGATTGTATGGGTTGAATCCAGGAAGAGCAAGAAAGGATGCTATCTCCATACTGGAGGAGCTTGGATTATCAGGAGATAAGCATGTCCTGCCTTTTGAGAAGCTCTCCCGCGGGCAACAGCAGAAGGTTGCGATCGCTAGGGGCTTTTTGGCCCGGCCTGAACTTCTGCTCCTGGATGAGCCTACTACAGGGCTTGATCCTGTATCAAAGATGGATGTGCAAAGGTTCATACGACGTATCATGAAAGAGCATGGTGTGACTATTGTCATTACTAGTCATGATATGGAGGAGATAGAGAAGCTGTGTGATCGCCTGCTCATAATGGATGAGGGAAAGGTGATTGCAGAAGGGACCTCAGAAGAGCTTAAGTCAGGCTTTTGCCAGGGTACACTTTATGATCTTCAGACCAATGACCTTGACAGGACAGAAGAGGTCATGGGAAAACTGGAGGGTCTCACTAATCTGAGGAGTTTCATTGATGATAAGAAGCAAAGGCATCTTTACGTGGAGCTTCTTGAGGTGGGAGGCGCAGTTGTCAGCATAACCAAGGCTTTGCAGGATAATGGAATCACGTTGCATACTCTAGGGCAGGTTAGGCCTACACTGGAGGATGTTTTCGTGAAGATGACCGGAAAAACACTAGGTGATAGCGATGGTAGTTAAAGTATACAGGCAGGTCTTTGCATTTGTGCTCAGGAATTTTAACCTTTCGAAGCGATACCTGCCATGGGAAGTAGTATTTTTGGTGTATCACATAGTTGGTGCGCTGGCCATAGGGTTCCTTGCTGAGAACATGAAGGGTGCTGATGCTGATTTCCAGACAATATTATTGTTCCTGCTCATTGGAGAGGTGATGTGGGTATATCTTGCAAGCATCTTCCAGGAGGTGGGTAACCAGATAAGTTATGAGCGCTGGGAAGGGACGATTGAATACACGTTCATGGCTCCAATGAAGAGATTCGTACACTTGTTCGGGAACTCGACATATGCTGTGCTTTACGGTATCATAAGGACAGGAATAGTACTGTTCTTTGTTGTGCTGTTGTTTCGGGTTGATATGTCACAGGCAAATCCCTTTGCAGCCTTTACTATTGTCCTGGTATCAGCACTGTCCTTTATCGGGCTTGGGATGATCGCATCCATAATACCTCTGATGAGTCCGGAGAAAGGGGCATAGGCGCTGCATATAGTGGAGGCATTGCTCATGCTTGTCTCGGGGATCTATTACGAGATTGATGTGCTTCCAGGATGGATGCAGTTCATCTCTCAGTTCAGCCCTGCAACATATGCGCTTGACGGGATGCGGCAGTCATTGATACATGGTTCATCAGTTGGAAGCCTTGCGATGAGTCATCTGATACCTTTGTTTGTGATGGGGTTCGTGTTTGTCCCTTTGGGTGTCTATGTGTTTTCAAAGGCTGAGAAAAGGGCAAAGCGCATCGGTTCGCTGAAAAGGAATGGTTAATTTTTTTTATTTTTTGGATATTTTGATTATAGATGAATTCTGGTATTTTTCTTGGGAAACTACAATTGAACTAAACCGAATTGTTTGCACACATATATCTCTCTACGGGATATTTATATC
>CAYYOI010000032.1:0-17039 GCA_964473285.1 uncultured Methanosarcinales archaeon
TTGGTTTTTTCTATTAATTCAGGAGTAGTTAAAACTCATCGGAGATACTGATATCAGTGTTTTTCGAAGAAATGACCAGCATCACTACTACGAAGTCCAATATTAATAAAAAAATTCAAGGTGATAGGGGGTGGTCCCTTACGGGGATGTCACCTCTTCTTTAAAAAAAAATCAGGCCGAAGTCGATGCGGGAATTATTCGAAAAAACTTTATGTCAACTCTCGATCCATCTGTAGTTATAGCCTAATCTTTTGTTCTAATCTACCATAAAATGCTTACCACTATAATCCATCATTCTTTGTCTCATTCTTTTTTTAAAAGTAAAACTTTTATATCCTGATTCATTTTGTGTTTATATGATACGAGATGTTAAGGATGAAGATTTTGAGAAACTGGTAAGATTATACAGATTCTTTTTTAGTACACACAATATCTTTCAACAATCTGATGAGGAAATTACTTCTTACCTGAAGGAACAATCTCAAGAAAATGATTTGATTGTCTATGATGATGGTTCTCTGAAAGGAGCATTATTTTTGGTCAACTTTGGCAAAAGCAGTGACGGCTCTCATAAATTATGGAAATTTAGACATTTTGCTTTTGAATCAGAAGAGGTCGCATCTCAACTTTTGGATGAAGCAGAAAAAAGAGTCAAAGAATCTTCTGAAACTTCCAAGATTGAATTGAGTATTGCAGAGACTGAAGAAGGGGTTGATTTCTATAAATCAAAAGGATATGAACAGGAAGGTGCTCTTTCAAATCATTACAGGTGGGGAGAGACTTGTTTCATTCTTTCAAGATCAATAGCTAAAAATGGTTAATATCAGATTAGCAAGGATTGGAGATTGTAAACCTTGTTGTAAATTAAGTGAGATCAAAGAATTAGAAACACCTGGTGGAGGTTTTATCTCAGAGAATTATTTTAAAAAGAATATTGATGACGACGAGATGTTTTTTGTTGCTGAAGATAATGACGAGATAGTAGGTTATATATTAGGAGAGCCCATGAAAGATAATATGGCATTCCTGAGTTTGTTAACAATAGACAAATCTCAGAGAGGTAAAGGTTTAGGTAAGAAATTGCTTGCTAAATTTGAAGAACAGTGCCACAGCAAGAAACTGAACCCAATTCTTTTTTATGCTCCAAGATTTAATGAGAATACAATCGCATTCTACAATAAGCAGGGTTATATACAGGGTAAAGATCATGTTCAGTTCATGAAAGTCCTGTAGAAATATATTAACAGCCAGGCAAAATTTATATACTTACTCTCAAATAGTATCATTATGGTGCAGCTAAAAATCCGCAAGACAAACAAGGACGGTCACATCCGTCTTGAATCAAAAGGAACCATAAAAGAAGTTTTGATCAACGAAGATATCATGCGCCCGAACAAGGAGACCATTTCCGTATGCTTTCGCGGCACCACAAGTTCAGGAGTCATTGATTTCTCTCCAAAAGAGCTTGAGATGCTTTATAATACAGTCCGCGAACGTATGCATCTCATTAAAGGTGTTAAGGAGATCTGATTATCCTTTTTCGGGTGATTGGCAAAACATTTAAAGAACCTAGTTTCTCCTCTGTCCAAAGGGCTCTTGGTTCAGTGGTAGAACACCCGGTTGGCAATCGGGAGGCCGCGGGTTCGATTCCCGCAGAGTCCATGGGGCTGTAGTGTAGTATGGTATCACTGGAGCTCGGGGTTCGTTGAACAGGCCGTCGGCCAGTTGATGAAACGGACAGCTTCTAACCGGGGTTCAAATCCTCGCAGCCCCAATAGTTTTATATTCTAGAATTGATTTATAAGGGCTATGATCCAGTTTTTCCTCATTGACATAAGCTACAAAGCCCCATATATCAGCTTATTTGGAAAGCTTCCAGATGGTTCCCATGTGACCATATACGATGAGTTCCATCCATATGTTCTGGTAGACACACCTATTGAAGGTTCTGAATCGACAACCAGGATGTATAAAGGTGAAGAAAAAACCTTCTATAAAGTTCAGGATCAAAAAGAATTCCAGGGACTGGAAGTCTATGAGCGCATGCCTGCTGTTCGCCGCTACATGATTGATAATGATTTGGTCCCACTCAGCTTTTATGAGATGGAAGTAAAGCCCTCTACCCAAAAAGTAAAGGGTGACGCCCTGATTTTGGAAAAAATAAAAGGACCTATTGACGGGACAATGGGCCTTGATGTTGCAAGCATCCATTTTCTGACTGAGAAGACAGGCGCAATCAGCTACGTTTCAGTAACAGGCAACTTCGGAATCAAGATATTTTCATGGCGTAATTTCCAGTCAGATATGAATATTGAATTTGTCTCAAGTGAAGCTGACCTGATTGACCGGCTTAAGGCATTCATCGACAGGATCCATCCAGATGCACTCATAGGATTTAGGCTTGGCATAGCCTTCGCATACCTTGTACAGCGCGCAAAAAAATACAGGATAAAACTAGAGCTTGGAAAGGATTATTCAGAGGTTTTCGTCTATAGAGGAAGGGCACGTATAAGAGGACTTCCCCTGATAAATATCTCCCGTCTGGCAAACCTGGCAGGAGAATCAATAGACTCCCTCTCACCTGATACTGACGATCCGCTTTCCCTTGCCCTTTCAACATTGAAGAACGCAAAGCAGGCAAAAGAGTTCTTCGATAAAGAACCTTTTTTTGAAGAGTTGGTGCGCCTAGTAGGGCTTCCCTTAACTGATGTTTCTCATCTCAGTGCAGCCCAGATGCTTGAATGGCACATGGTTAGGATGGCTCCCTTCCACAAGCAGCTAATCCCCGACAGGAAAACCCATCAGGACAAAGAGATGGTCCGTACAAGGACTGGAGAATTTCATGATATCTATGAATATTCATTCAAGAACCTGTTTCCCACAATTGTGATTGATCATAATGTATCCCTGGAAACCCTTGACTGTTCCTGTTGTGATACCCCTTTCTGCAAGAAAAAGAAAGGTTTCATCGCACAGGTTCTTGATGACCTTGTCTCACGTCAGCTCAGGATTGAACAGATTCTCAAGAATAAGCAAAATCCAAACCTATCAGCCCGTAACCAGGCACTACAGGTTATAATAAAGGGCTTCAAATACAACCGCCGGTGGTATTCCGAATCCTGCTGGAAGGCAATTCGCAAGATCTTCTCCGAAAGGATTGATGAGATCGATTCCCTTGTGACCAAGAATAATGCAACCCTTATCCGTGCTGATGAAGATTCCTTTTTCACCACATCAAAGATTGACTTCCCTGATCTTGAATTACAAGAACATCCCTTTGGATTATTCCTTCCCGAAGCATATATCCTGAAATCCCGCACCAAAGGACTAAACCCCAAGATTCCCATTGCAAGGAACATTCTCCAGGAGCTTGTCTCCCTTTTAGTAAAAGGAAAAACAGATGAAGCAAATAGTCTCCTCTGCGAAAAGCTTGATAACCTGGATAGCATGCCTTTGGATCAGTTTATATTTCGGACTCAACTGAAAAAAGAACTCTCAGAATATACCCAGGATTTCTATCATGTTCGCGCAGCAAAACAGATGAAAGAGAAAGGCTATTTCATTGTACCAGGCATGATAATCCAATATATCGTTGCACCAGGCAGGGAGATTATTCTCCCCTCAGAAGCACAGGAAATTGATATAAATTACTATGTGAGTCACCTTCTCAAATTCCTGCAACCAGTCTTGGATTTCTATAATCTAAGTAATCAGGAATCCCTTAAAAGATATATAAAATAAATAATTAGTTTGTTTTCTCAGCTTTTTCTTCAGTCTCTTGTTTCTCTTCTTTCAAAGGTTCCTCTGTCTCTTTCTTCTCTTCTTTCACAGGTTCCTCTGTCTCTTTCTTCTCTTCTTTCACAGGTTCCTCAGTTACTTTCTTTTCCTCAGTTTCTGGTTCAGTTTTCTCTTCTTTAGTCTCTTCAGTCTCTTTCTTCTCTTCTTTCAAAGGTTCCTCAGTTACTTTCTTTTCTTCAGTCTCTGGTTCAGCTTTCTTTTCTTTAGTCTCTTCAGTCTCTTTCTCCTCTGGTTCTTCTTTCTTCTCTTCGGTTACTGGTTCAGCTTTCTTTTCTTGTTTCTTTGCAGGTTTTTTCTTCTCTTCCACGCCTTCAAGTTCTGCAAGAACAACGCCTGTATTGTATTTTTGAGCTTTAACTTTTATATGGTGAGGCGGTTTCCTGATACCCCTTTCCCAAATCTTATTATTCAGTTCTTCACCAATACGCACATCATCTGATTTCATGTGTTTCTTTAGGAATTCCTTCACTGCTGCAGTTGCTTTTTTAGCTCTTTTGTTATGAGGTGCTTGCATGAATTTCTGTCTCAATGGAATATTATAATTTCGCTCCAGTGTCACTTTTGTTTCTTCTTTCTTAGCCATATGATCACCTATGCTTTGATTTTTGTCCTTCGCCAGCTTCGCTTGACAGTTGTAATCCGTCCTGGATGGACACGCCTTCCTTTACCGAATTTCCGGATTACTGCCCAGAATGGAGCCCACCGGGTCTGTTTCCCTTTCTTTGCCAGCCTTAGTTTTTTGTTAAGATGCTTGAATCGTGCCATTGTTCTTACCTTTTTATTCGAAATTGTTTTTTGGAGGAAAATCCTGAAAGGATTTCCTTCAGTTCCTGATCATTTATCATTCTGGGTGTTTTCTGGAGTATCTCTCCCACACGAATAAGAGCCTGCATTGCATTGTTTGGATGTGCAAGCTTCACTGTTCCATACCTTTGCAAGGCTTCCTTGGTAAGGTATGGTTTAATGCTTTCTTCCAGCTGCCGCTTTTGCTCTTCTATGTTGTTGGAATTATCATTCATTTTGCTTGGCAGCCTTTGCCAGCAATGAGATTCCCTTTGGTGTGATTGATCGTCCCTTGTATACATCCTTTTCTTCCTTCTTCACAAGACCAGCTTCTTCCAGCTGTTGAAGGATTTTTCGGATAATATTGCCAGAGGCTTTCATCTGTTTTTCAGGTCTTAGCCCGCGGTCTTTTTTTCCGCCGTATTTTGTCCTGAGCTTTGATACACCAATTGGTCCCTTTGAGTCAATACTCTGCAATATTGCTGCAGCCCTGACATGCCACCAGTCATCACGGACAGGAGGCCTCTGCTTATGAGGTCCTGTCTTTACGAATGGTCCCCATTCAGGTGCCTGTATCTCTTTGAATGAAGCAAGTTCCTTTGCGCCGTTCTCAATCACATCATTGATTGGTATGTTCTTATATGTTGTCATGATTTCACCTTTAGAGAACCTCTAAACCCAATAACTAGAAACAGTAGTTCATTTAAAAAGCTTTGTGTTTAGGAAGCACGGGTCAAAAGAAAAAAGCCCCCTTAAGGGGGTTTTTGCCTCCATCTAGGGGGGGGGGTGGGGGACGATGGAGGCAAGAAATCACACCACAGGACATGGTGAACTTTATTGCACAATCTCTATCCCAAGCTCGTCAGTCATATACTGCTCTTGCTGCTTGGAATTCTCATCGATCTTGCCAAGCACCCAGGGTGATTTCACACCTGTGATGATTGTCATCACCGTGAGCTTTCCTTTCATCTCTTCGGTCACTCGTGCTCCCCAGATGACATTGGCATCTTCGTCAAGGCTTTCTGTTACAAGCTCTCCAATCTTGTTGATCTCTTCAAGGGTCAGGTCCTGGCCTCCATGTATGTGGATCAGGGCACCTGTTGCACCTTCGTAGTTTATATCTAGTAGGGGGTTCTTTAGAGCTCCTGCAACAGCCTCATCAACACGATTATTGGTATCTGACGCACCAACACCGATTACTGCAACACCACCATTACTCATGATTGCCTTAACATCAGCATAGTCCAGATTGACCAGAGATGGTATTGCAATGGTTTCCACTATTCCCTTGATCATGGTTGAGATCAGTTCGTTTGCTACAGCAAAAGCCTGCTGGATAGGCAGGTTACCTGCAATGTTTACCAGTCGGTTATTGTCTATTACGATTACAGTGTCTGATACTTTCCTCAATTGTTGAAGTCCGTACTCAGCCTTATCTACTCGCGCACGTTCAATCCTGAAAGGCATGGTCACAGTTCCGATCACGATTGATCCCAGGTCACGGGCAACATTTGCAACAACAGGTGCTGAGCCTGTACCAGTTCCACCGCCCATACCTGCGCAGACAAATACCATGTCAGCATCCTTAAGGCAGCTCTTGAATTCCTGTACGTTCTCTTGTGCAGCTTCAGCCCCTTTCTGAGGGTATCCTCCGCAACCGAGTCCTCGTGTAATGTCCTTACCTATCAGAAACTTTTTGTCAGCTTCAGTTATGTTCAGATGTTGTTGGTCAGTATTGGTTGCAATAATCTCTGCACCTTTGACTCCCTTCTTATAGAGCCAGTTGACCATATTGTTACCAGCACCACCACAGCCGATGACTTTGATATTAGCCTGGCCTACATTTGTCTCTTCCACAGTTTCTGCGGTTTTCATCGCGTTTTCCACAATAAAATCCATTTGTTTTTCACCCCTACGTTTGTTTTGTATATTATCTTCCCGATTAGGAAATATGATCTATATTTTATGACATAGCTATCGCTAGATAATAATCTATTTATAATAGCTTACACATACTATTTCCTAGAACTTCGCCAAACAACAAAGACTTTCGCCAAAAAGTCTTTAACCAAACTTTTATCGCCAACCCACAAGGTCTCGCCAAAAACCTTGTATTACTAATTTCCTGATTCTAACAATATATAAACATTTTTGTTCATTTAAGAACATATTAAAATACATATATTATAGACACTACTCTTTTTTTGCAGATTCTTTTACCTTTCCAAGTGCTTTTTTTGTTGAATCTACTGTTCCCTTAAGAAAAGGTGGCACTTTCTTTGCTGCTTTCCTGCATGCATCTACTCCGTTATGGATCTTTTCACTATGATACCCCAGCACTTTGTTTACACTCTTGACCCTGCTTCCATATGACTCCAGGAAACAGACTGAATCTATATCACATGTCCATGGAGGTGCTTTAGGTGTTTCTGCTGCAAACCCTATAGTGATTACTGCCTGTGGTCTTATACTATCAGGTATTCCAACCACACCACGAAGTGCATCCTCTTCAAATGCTCCTACCCAGCAGCTTCCAAGACCAATATCTGTTGCAGCTATAATCATGTTCTCAATTGCAGCAGCACAGTTCTGGATAGAATAAAGGCGGTCTCCACGCACACCATAATATTGTTCCACTTCCTCAGTGTTTGCGCAAACCACTATATGGACTGGTGCATCACACATCCATAACTGTTTATAACAGGCCTCAGCTATCGCTGTTCGTGTCTCCTGTTTTTTTACTATTATGAATTTCCAGTTCTGCAGATTTCCTGCGGATGGTGCCTGGTGCCCTGCATAGATTATTTTTCCCACATCATCCATGCAAATATCTTCACTCTTGTATTTCCTGACACTTCTTCTGGTAGCTATGCAGTCTAAGGTCTCCATGCTTAAACTTTAAATAGTTGACCTATTTATACTTTTTGCATGAGATACGAGGAATTGGCACAATTATATGATTCATTATCTTCCACGAGCAAACGCCTTGAGAAGATAAATCTCCTGTCCAGATTCCTGAAAAAGGCAGATGGTTCCATCCTTCTTTTGCTCCAGGGCAGGGTCTTTGGAAGCGGTGATGAAAAGATTGGCGTTTCAGAGAAGACAGTGATAAAGGCCATTGCATTGTCTGCAGGAGTGGATGAAGCAAAGATCAACCAAAGCTGGAAATCCCATGGCGACCTGGGTTCAGCAGCTGCTGAGCTCATAGGCAAAAAAAGCCAATCAACACTCTTCTCTACATCCCTGACAGTAAAGAAGGTTCACAAGAACCTCCAGGCCCTGGCAAGAATGACAGGTACAGGCGCAGTCAATCACAAGACAAAGCTTATATCAGAACTCTTGACCTCAGCGACACCAATTGAAGCAAAATACATTGTCCGCACAGTTTTAGAAGACCTTAGAGTAGGTGTAGCCCAAAGCTCTGTCCGTGATGCCATGGTCTGGGCTTTTTGTGCTGAAGAGTTAGGCCTCAGATATGATGGTGACTTGTCTGTCCCTGACAGGGAGAAATACAATGATTATGTCAATCGTGTACAGGAAGCCCTGGACATGACAAATGATCTTGAGAAGGTTTTCAATACACTAAAGAAAGGCATTGACAAGCTCAATCAACTTTCCCTTACAATTGGTTTTCCAGTCAATCCAATGTTAGCGATCAAGGCAAAAGACATTGATGATGCCTTCGACCGTGTCGGTTCTCCTGCAGCCTTTGAATACAAGTACGATGGATTCAGGATTCAGATTCACAAGAAAGGTAATACGATTCAGCTATTCACCCGTCGCCTTGAAGACGTGACTGCCCAGTTTCCTGATGTGGTCTCAGTCGTTAAATCCCATGTAAAGACCGATTCCTGTATTCTTGATGCAGAGGTTGTAGGATTCGATAGGAAAACCAAGAAATATCTTCCCTTCCAGAGCATCTCCCAGAGAATCAAGAGAAAATATGATGTTGACAATATGGCAAAGGATTATCCAGTTGAATTGAATGTCTTTGACATACTGGAGAAGAACAAAAATAATCTCATCAAGGAACCTTTTGACAAAAGACGTGGCATTCTAGAGGATCTGATCCCAAAAAAGAAAAGGTATATCTACCCCTCTGAGTTGATAAGAAGTGACTCACCTGAAGAGGTGTCCCGATTTTTTGAGCAGTCTCTTTCCCAGGGAAATGAAGGACTCATGGCAAAAAAGCTTGACGCACCTTACAAGCCAGGTTCAAGGGTAGGTCACATGGTAAAGATTAAAGGTACCATGGAAAACCTGGAGCTTGTCATTGTAGGTGCCACCTGGGGTGAGGGAAAAAGGGTTGATTATCTCTCAAGTTTCACCCTTGCCTGTGTTGATGATGGCCAGTTCTTGGATATAGGAAAAGTTGGAACCGGAATCAAGGAAAAAGAGGATATTGGTATCTCTTTTAGACAGCTAACAGAACTACTTCGCCCACATATAATCTCAGAATCCGAAAAGACTGTCAGGGTCAGTCCAAAGATTGTAGTTGAGGTTGCATACGAAGAGATCCAGAAAAGTCCTACTTACTCTTCGGGATTTGCCCTTCGTTTTCCCCGCCTCCTATTCCTTAGGGAAGACCGTTCACCAGAGGATGCAACAAGCCTGGAATACATAAAAGAGCTCTTTGAGCAGCAAGTGTAGTTCTTATCCGGAGGTAAATAAGTTTTTTAAGGGCATCTATTCTAATATCGCCTGATGAAAAAAGAGATCAACCCTCCAGTATTCTATACTTCTGCAGGTCTTATCATTTTCTTTGTGCTGTTGGGCATCTTCTTCACAGAATGGTTCGAAAAAACAGTGATAGTCCTTAATGATACAATAACCACCTATTTTGGCTGGTACCTTACTCTTACAGTAAGCCTTTTTGTCATATTTTCATTATTCCTAATGTTTGGCCGTTACAAGAATACCCGTCTTGGTCCTGACTATTCAACGCCGGAATACAGTTTTTTTTCTTGGATGGCTATGCTTTTCAGTTGCGGTATGGGGATTGGCCTTCTCTTCTATGGCGTGGCAGAACCCATGCTACACTATGCAACACCTCCAATTGGTGAGCCAGGAACAGTGGAAGCTGCAAAGACAGCCATGCACTTCTCCTTCTTGCATTGGGGGATACATGCATGGGCCACTTACATAATAGTTGGTCTCTCTCTTGCTTATTTTAGTTTCAGGAAAGGTTTTCCTCTTTCATTGAGGTATGTCTTTTATCCGATATTTGGCGAGCGAATCCATGGGAGAATTGGCCATCTCATAGAGATCTGCGCTGTGTTTGGAACCCTTTTTGGTGTTGCAACCTCTCTTGGAATTGGTTCTATGCAGATCAATTCAGGGCTTTCCTACTTGTTTGGCATACCTGATAACATAACAGTCAAGATCATACTCATAACAATCATCACTGCAATGGCCATGACCTCTGTAATCTCAGGCATAAACAAGGGCATAAAATGGCTAAGTGTATTCAATATAAGTGTAGGAACCCTTCTTCTTCTATTTGTCATAGCTTTTGGACCAACCCTCTTCATAATAAAGACCTTCATACAGTATCTGGGCTCTTTCATGCAGAATGTTATAGAGATATCCTTCTGGAATGATGCATTCAGTGATAGCGGGTGGCAGAATGCCTGGACTCTGTTCTATTGGAGCTGGTGGATTGCATGGTCCCCTTATGTCGGAATGTTCATAGCCCGTATATCAAAAGGAAGAACCATTAGCGAATTCATCTTTGGTGTCTTATTTATCCCTACACTGATAAGTATGCTTTTTCTTACTGCATTTGGTGGCACAGGTATATTCCTTCATAGGCAGGGTGCAACATCCATAATGACTGCAGTAGAAGAAAATGTATCCACAGCATTATTCGAATTTTTCAAGCATTTTCCAATGACTTCCCTTATCTCAGGGATTGGGGTTATCTCTGTGATAACCTTTTTTGTGACCTCATCCGATTCAGGCTCTCTAGTGATAGACATAATCACTTCAGGAGGAAACACGAACCCTCCATTGGCAACCAGGATATTCTGGTCAATCCTGGAAGGTATAGTTGCAGCGACCCTTCTGCTTGGAGGAGGTCTCATAGCACTTCAGACAGCAGCATTGTCAATGGCACTGCCTTTCTCCTTCTTCTTGCTCCTCATGTGCTACTGTCTGTATAAATCACTTAAAGAAGAAGGGACTTAGCATTGGATCTTTGTTACAGTGACATTTTTCGGAACCTTTATTGTCTCTGTTCTTACAACAGTCCTGTTCCTTAACTCTTTCCTGTACCTCTTTTCCTTTACTACGACATCTTCATAGACAGTAGCATCTGTAATTTCTGGATCTACCACATCTATGTCAAGTTCCTTTATCTTGTCAAGGTCAAACCTGGTTGAGCCACTGCAATCCTCTATTGAATCGTATTTTGGAGGAATTCCCTTGATTATAAGATCCATATGGTCATTTTCCTGAACCGTGAACCTGTTTTTTGGCATCCAAGGCTCCTTATCTGTAAAGAATACAGTTGCATAGTAAGATGTACCCACCGGGTCTTTTGTGTGCATCAGAAGATAGCCTTGGTCATTCGTCTTGAATTCAAGAATCATATCCTTTTCTGAAGGGTTCTTGATACGAAGGAAATTCCCGCAGGCCTCAAGTTCAGGCTCCTGCTCTTTCTTCACTGTCTTCTCAACAGTCTTTGTCACATTAACAAAATAAGGAATCTCAACGACATAAGATTCCACATCGTATACTTCCCTTTGCTCTTCTATTATCTTTTGCTCGACTACTTCAACAGTCTTACAACTGCATCCTGTGATCATCAGGATTAATGTCATTAAGATAAGGAATCTCATTCTTCTTCAAGCAATAACTTGATTTTCTCTTTTAGCATATGTTGTTTTTGAGGCGATGCAACCGCAGAGAAGATCTCATGGACAAGCGTGTCAGCCAGTTCATCCTGTCTTTGGGGGGGAAGTTCATGCAAGTCCTTGATTTCAAGCTTATCAAGCACCTTTTGCAAAAGAAAGTCAGCACTAGCCCCGAAATAATCTTCCATTAGTTTATGTATATTCTCGCGTACAAGCATTGTCATATGACTGGATAAAGGATTTTGATACCTTGCGAAGTTATATGGTATTCAACGAATGTTTTTGTATGGTTTGAACCTCTTATCTTGTGGACACGAATATATCTTGATGATATCTTGTCTTCTTTTCCTTGTTTCAGGACAGTGACAGAATCTGCAAGAAAATCCTCTATCTTGAATCTGCTTATCACATCAGGAGTTGAGGTAGGAACCTCGGTTGTGAATACAACTGTCATGTTCATTTCTTTAAGAACACTTGTCAGCCTGAAAAGAGAAGCCCTGAACTCATTAACATTTGGATATTTCATGGACAAGGGAACAACACTATCTATCACCAATCGGTCAGCTCCCTTGCAGTTCCTCCGGATAAGATCAAGAAGTATATCCACATCAAGAAGGCTGGAGGTACCTCCCAGTTCCTCGTGGTTTGAGTATTGTCGGCGCAGTTTTGCAACATCCAGTATCTGGAGTTGTTCTTCATATTCAGTAAGATCAATGCCTATGCTCTGGCAGTCTGCAATAACCTGTTCTGCCTCTTCTTCAAGGGTAAGATATACTGCCTTCTCGTTTTTGCATGCACCATCATAAAGGAAAGTCAGAGTAAAAAGTGTTTTTCCTGCCCCGCTGCAACCAGATATGAGATTCAGTGAATTCTTTCTGAATCCTCCACCAAGCATCCTGTCAAATTCTGCTATCCCGCTGGAAACTCTTTGTACCTCTTTCATAACTTTTATTTTTGCCTTGCAAACTATTTAAATCATTCGGATTTCAGCATACTGGGAATTGCTGCTCCAATAGCACAAGGCATTGCGATTACGAACACCAGTTTTATGAAATTCTCAAGTGAACCCATATGCAGCATAAAACCGAATATCAGAAGTAAGAAAACAGAGACACTTAATGATATTGTATACATTGTTACAAGCCTTTTTGCCATGAACTGTCCCAGTGGCCTGTGCTTCTTGTCTTTTACCCTGCTGTATCCCACAAAGTAGATTTCACTGCTCAATATCAGAAGAGTTGACAGGACTATCATTAGTATATTGAACCATGGAAGACTCATTCCTATCTCTACCATTAGTCCCTTGAAAACGAATGTAAGCCCAATGACAAGCGCACCATATATTGCATTTATAACATCACGCTTGGAGAAATGCTGTATCTTCTTGTCGATGAACTTATCATAAAGACTATCCACCTCACACTTTATGAAGAATAGCTGTTCCTCTTCCTTCTCGAGTTCTTTGTCAATATACCTCTTTTTCATTTTAAAATGATTATTGTCTATCTGGAATAAAATCTTTTTAAAGTTTTCTTAAATGAACCTGTTATTGTTCTTAATTCCTTCACGTAGAATTTATAAACATTAGATCTTTTCAAACTTGCATGAAAAGATTAAGCTTCCTTTTTTTGCTCGTGCTGACAGGCTGTCAGCAATCTGACACAGATATCTTTGTGAGCTTGGTTCCATTGCAGGGGATTGTGCAGGAGATTTCAGACAACATGACAGTTGATGTGATGGTCCCTGTAGGCGCAAATCCTCATACTTACGAACCTACACCCAGCAAGATAAAAGAGGTATCTGAAGCAAGAATGTATGTGAAAGCAGGCTCAGGCATAGAGTTTGAGGTTGCATGGTTTGATAAGATAAGGTCACTGAACAAGGATATGATTGTGGTTGACGCCTCAGATGGCCTGGATTTTGAGAACCCCCATATCTGGCTTTCCCTTTCAAATCTTGAGGTCATTGCAAATAACATATATCAAGGACTTGCAGAGCTTGACCCTGAAAATAAAGAGACTTATAAGGCAAACCTTGATGAGTATCTCTCCCGTATCCGTTCTATTGACCAAGAGATAACAGTAAGGAACAAATCCTTTGTAGCATTCCACCCAGCCTGGGACTATTTCGCAAGGGATTATAATCTTACGCAGGTTCCCATAATGAAAGAAGGCAAGGAACCTACATTCCAGGATGTCCGGGAAGTAATAGAAAAAGTGAATGAAGAGAATATTTCTGTAATCCTTGTATCCCCACAATTCAGCTCAAGGTACGCAGACGCAATATCAGAAGAGACTAATGCAAAAGTTGTCCGTGCAGATACCCTTGCAAGTGATACCCCCTCAACAATAAGGGAGATTGCCCAGGTGATAGGATGATTGAGCTTGAAAAAGTGAGCTACAGTTATGACAAGCACCCTGTTGTAAAGGGTGTCACCCTCAAGATTGAAGATAATGATTTTCTTGCAATAATTGGTCCTAATGGTGGTGGCAAGACCACCCTTCTCAAGCTTATACTGGGAATGCTTACCCCTGAGGAAGGAAGAATAAGAATCGATGGTAAAGACCCAAGGCATGGAAGGAAAAATCTTGGCTACGTCCCCCAGCATTTCGATTTTGACTTCCAGTTCCCAATATCAGTATTTGATGTTGTTCTCATGGGCCGTCTTGGACACTTCGGAAGATACTCAGCAAAAGACAAAGCCGTAGCAACAAGAGCGCTCAACACAGTTGGCATGAAATCATTCAGCCATCGCCATATCTCTGAGCTCTCAGGAGGACAGCGACAGAGGGTCTTTATTGCCCGTGCCCTAGCCCGTGAACCAAAAACCCTTCTCTTAGACGAGCCGGTATCTGGTCTTGATTCAACCTGGCAGAACAGGTTCTATGAACTCCTCAAGGAACTTAACAAGAATATTGCGATAGTTCTGGTAACCCATAACATAGGTGTTGTCTCCTCTTACATAGAGAAACTTGCCTGTATCAACCAGACCCTTCACTACCACGGTTCTCCAAAGGAAGGCATAAAGCACCTTTCCCAGACTTATCAATGTCCTGTAGAATTGATTGCTCACGGTGTTCCGCATCGGGTGGTGCAGGATCATGATTGAATTATTCCAGTTCGAATTCATCAGAAACGCGTTTTTGGCAGCTATCCTGATAAGCATTGCCTGTGGCATTGTAGGGACCTATGTTGTCATCCGCAGGATTGTCTTCATAAGTGGAGGTATAGCCCACGCTGCCTTTGGTGGTATAGGTCTTGGCATACTATTGGGTATAAACCCCCTTGTCACTGCAATACCATTCAGCCTAAGCACTGCCATAGGGATAGGTACTCTATCACGCAACAGCAAGCTTACCGAGGACTCACTCATAGGCATTCTCTGGTCACTTGGCATGGCTCTGGGAATACTTTTCATAGGCCTTACACCGGGTTATACAACAGATCTCTTCAGTTATCTCTTTGGATCGATCCTCACTGTTACAAAAAACGAGCTCATCCTCATGGCAGGGCTTGACCTTCTTATAGTCGCTCTTGTCATCTATTTTTTCAAGGAACTCACAGCAATTTCCTTTGACGAGGAATTCAGCCGTATTGCAGGCATACCAACCCGTGCCCTCTACATACTTTTGCTTTGCCTTGTAAGCCTTAGCATAATCCTTCTCATAAAGGTTGTGGGTATAATCCTTGTGATGGCACTCCTGACATTTCCCACTGTACTCTCGCGCCAGTTCATAAACAGGCTAAAGCCCCTTATGATAACCTCAACAATTGTTGCGACCATTGCAACACTTATTGGCCTTCTCCTCTCTTACTTTCTTGATCTTCCTTCAGGCGCAACCATTGTCTTGTTCCTAACAGTTCTCCTGCTTGCAACAAAACTGATGAATGCCAGTAAAAGTTATGTGACTTCTTGACTCTGCATCCGAAACTTGTTTAAATGACCTCTTTTTCCGCCGCCAGATGGACAAAATAAAGAGGTTTCTTACAGACATACTCGATGAAGAAGCATTAGGTACAACAAGGATAGCTCCCTTGCAAAATAAGGTAATAGTCAATCCCCCAGAGACCTTTCAGACGATAGCAACCAATGCAGCAATTGAAAACATACTTGTTGCCGGCAACAGAGTATATTTTGCACATAATCTGAATGGTGACAAGTCACAAGGTTGGGCATACGAATTGACTCAAGGAACCCAGTATTTTCTTGATACCTACGCAAGCCAGTACATATGTCGCTAGATGCAGGACTTGCTAAAAAAAGCTTATCCTGGAACCAGCCTTAGATAAGTTATCTCATTTCGTGATCCAAGCCGCATATAAGGTCCCCATGTCCCTGTACCCGGAGAAACATAAAGGTGCATATCATCCAGATCATATAATCCTTTGACATACTGGTATCGCATACTAACAAGAAGAGTGAAAGGAAATATCTGCCCATTATGCGTATGGCCTGCAAGCTGTAAATCAATACCTTTCTCCTTTGCATACTCGGTTCCTTCAGGCGTATGATACATAAGTACAGATGGTGTTGTGCTGTCTAGATCCAGTTTCTTGATTGCAGGAATCCCTTGATATTCAATTCCCACTATCTGTATGCCATGTTCTGAAACAACCTCATTTCTAAGGACTCTTATATTGCTGCCATTGATCAGTTCGTAAACCTTATGGATTCCTTCATAGACCTCATGATTACCAGTAACAAAATAAATCGGAGCATTTATCCTTCCAAAAGGAGAGAATATATTCTTATGTATACTCGAATCAATCATGTCCCCTGTTATTAACACCATGTCCGGATTTAGCCCTTCAGTCTTATCAATAACCCTCTCTAAGAATCCTGAATTGCGTATAGCTCCAAGATGCAGGTCTGTAAGTTGCACTATGGTAATCTCCTCTTCAAGATTCTCAACAGGAACCTCAACTTCCTTTATAACAATGCCTGCTGCATTTATCATTGATATTATTGTCATCAGGCCGACCAAAGCAACAATTATTACTCCTGCATGAGGCACAGAATAAAATTGTCTTATCACCTCGTATATAATGAGAAAGCAGATAAAAAAGAAGAATATTCCTAACCACAGTGCAGAGATAAAATAAAATCCCCTTGAGAACATATTAGGAAAAGCCTTCTCGATATATAATGACAATGGAACTGCAAAAGTTGTAATTGCTGTCAATAAAAACAGGATCCTCTTTTTTATCCCCAGTAAACTTCCAAGCCTCAAAAAGATATATGAGTTAAGGCCAGCATAAGCAAGGAAAACAAAAATAAATCCGATCATCCCTTTCTAAAAATCCTTTTCTTTTAAAATCCTTACTAATTGCTGGATAATCGTTGAATTCCTTATGATTACCCTTAGTCCCAGCTCTACAGAATAGAAGAATTCATCCATCTCTTCTAAGCCCTGTTATTGCCCTGAAATCCTTTTATGATTCTAGAAGGGTTTGAAGCCACTAATATGTATATTTGAAGCTCTAGTCGGATATGTACTCTTTATACTTCAGATACAAGATGACTATAAGCACATTACTCTTATCTCGCCTTCGGGTCCGTAGAAATCCTCTGAATCGTTAGAAATATAAAGGAAAACACCTGTA